>JAEUSS010000022.1 GCA_016788685.1 Prolixibacteraceae bacterium
TTTGTGCCTCGGCTCATTCACTTCGTCTTTTTCTTTCTGTGGATATTCTTTTGCTGTCATAGGTTGCTTAAAATAAGTAAGATAACAAATGTGAGGCATTTACTCTCACAGGGGAAGAGACTGCTTTTTTACTTGAGTGGCACTTTCGTTTCGTTGTTTATTTTTCTGGCTTCATCCAGGGTTATTCTTTTTCCGTTCTGATATGCTGCTATTGTAGCATTTTTAACGCCTTCCTGTTTGACCTGATTTTGCATCGTGACAGCTTCCTGGTACGATTTCAGGTTTCCTGTTGTGTACACATTAACACCTTTTTCATCCTTATGGTTGTCAACTTGCCTGATTATTGAAAGTTTTTTTATCAGTCTGGCCGCAGGTTCAGGCGTTTTCCCTTTATACGCGCCAATTTGTATTTTGTATATGATTTCAGAAGGAGCTTCAGCCTTGGCTTCGGGTTTCAGTACTGCCGGGTAAAAAGTAATGGTGTCGGAGATCTTTTCTTCGATGATTGCAGTTTGTTTGCTCTTAAGGTCGGCCACTTGCTGAACGCTGTCTCTGAATAATCTTATCTTTTCCTGAAATCCGACAATTTCATCAGCTGAAGCCGATTGCCAGTAGCTGTTTTCTTCAGTTCTTGCTTTTTCATATAACTCCGGAATTTCTTTGTTCAGAATTAAGGATTGTTCTTCAGCTTTCAGAATCCGGGCAGCAATATCTTCCCGCTGATCAATTGAAGAGTGAGCATAAACTTTCCGCAGGCTGTCGGTTTGAGCCGAAAGCGAACGTGTTTGTCTTTCTTTAAGCAATGCCTGAAGAAAAAGATTTTTTGCTTCACTTTTCATGAAATGGTTCAGCGAAAGATAACTGATGTATGAGTTGACCTGGAAATCAATCGTTTTGTCTGACAAGCTGTCTGGAACGACTCCTTTAACATCCGGGTTGATCTGTTTTGTCAAGCCTTCCTGTCCGGTAACAACGGTATCTCCGGAAATTACCGGATTAGCTTCTCTGATTTCATCAGTAATAAACCGATTTCCTGCCAACGACTGAGACGATCCGATTGCAAACAATAGGAGAACGACAGTTGTTCTAATGCTTGTTTTTATAAGAATTAACATATTCAGTTCAAAATTGATTTGGGCTTAAAATTACAAAAAATGTACCAAGCATAGGCTACATACCATCGTGTTTATTTTACTAACAACGTTTTGCCAGGGCCTGTTCATATCATTATTTCAAGTATATTTGTCTGATTCAAAATATTCACTAATGGCAGTTTTAGTTAAAGGCGATAAAGCTCCGGATTTTCAGGGGCTAAACCAAAAAGGAGAGCAGATTTCATCAACTGACTTTAAGGGGAAAAAGCTTATTTTGTATTTTTACCCGAAAGACAATACACCCGGATGCACAGCCGAGTCGTGCAACATGAATGACAATTACCAAATGTGGTTGGCCAGAGGCTATGAAGTGATCGGGGTTAGTCCTGACAGTGTTGCGTCACACAAAAAATTTGCAGATAAATTTCAGTTTGGTTTTAACCTGATAGCTGATACAGACAAGAAGATCTTACAGGATTACGGAGTCTGGGGAGAAAAAAGCATGTACGGGCGAAAGTATATGGGGGTCATGCGTACTACCTATGTGATTGATGAAGACGGAGTTATTGAAGATGTTTTTGAAAAGGTGGATACCAAGAAACATTCTGAGCAAATTATTAAAGCATTAGATATCAAGTAATATGGCAAACGAAGAAAAAATTAACCAGAATAAGGAAAAACTGAAAGCACTCCAGCTGACGATGGACAAAATCGAGAAAAGCTATGGCAAAGGCTCGATTATGAAATTAGGAGACCGTGTGGTAGAGGAAGTGCCTTCCATCTCTTCAGGATCAATCGGTTTGGACATTGCAATGGGGGTCGGCGGTTACCCGAAAGGAAGAATCATTGAAATTTACGGACCTGAATCTTCAGGTAAAACAACTCTCGCAATCCATGCCATTGCCGAAGCTCAGAAAGCAGGTGGTATTGCCGCTATCATCGACGCAGAACACGCGTTTGATCCGGGTTATGCAACCAAACTGGGTGTGGATATCGACGAATTGCTGATCTCGCAGCCTGATAACGGCGAGCAGGCACTTGAAATTGCCGATAACCTGATCCGTTCCGGAGCTGTGGATATCATTGTTATCGACTCCGTTGCAGCCTTGACTCCAAAAGCTGAAATCGAAGGCGAAATGGGCGATTCGAAAATGGGACTTCAGGCCCGTCTGATGTCACAGGCTTTGCGCAAACTTACTGCAAACATCAACCGCACCAAAACCTGCGTCATTTTTATCAACCAACTGCGCGAAAAGATCGGTGTCATGTTCGGTAATCCTGAAACAACCACCGGAGGTAACGCCCTTAAGTTTTACGCATCGGTTCGTCTGGATATTCGCCGTGTAGGGCAGATTAAAGACGGAGAAGAAGCCCAGGGAAATCATACAAGAGTTAAGGTTGTTAAAAATAAAGTTGCCCCGCCGTTCAAAAAGGCCGAATTCGACATCATGTATGGCGAAGGGATTTCAAAGACCGGTGAAATCATTGATCTTGGCGTTGAGTTAAACATTATTAAAAAGAGTGGTTCGTGGTTTAGTTACGGCGAAACGAAGTTAGGCCAGGGCCGCGAGTCGGTGAAGACGCTTGTGAGGGATAATCCGGAACTGGCAACGGAACTGGAAGGGAAAATACTGGAAGCGGTTGCTGCCACGACGATGGTAAATTAAATAAAGTTTAAAAATACAGTAATGTCCGGATTTGGCAGCTGTGCTGTTTAATCCGGACATTTTTTTTATGCTATCTTTTGCGCCGGATGTTGGCGATTTGTTCGAAAATGTATCTTGTTGGTAATAAATAATAATCTGGATGCCTGAATAGCTTGTAAATTAAAGGCTCCGTTAATTCTGGAATATGATGAAAGTTCTAAAGTTTGGAGGTACTTCAGTTGGAAGTGCTGAAAATATTCAACGGGTAAAGGAAATTCTGATGAGCCAGGACGATGATATGATCGTTGTGGTGTCGGCTCTGGGCGGAATTACTGATAAAATTTTGAGTGCGGCAAGAATGGCTGCGATCGGAACCGGCTACTTTCAGGCTGAATTGACGGAAATCAACACGCGCCATTTCGAAATGGTTGGCAAACTGTTCGGCGGAGAGCAACAAACCTTGGTTAAAGAAAAGGTGCAGGTGCTGCTCGAAGAATTGGAGCGTATTGTTCACGGCGTTTCGCTGATCGGCGAGCTGACTCCCAAAACACTCGATAAAATTGTCGGTTTTGGCGAGCGGCTGTCATCGTTTATTATTTCCGAATACATCCCGTCAGCACAGTGGTTTGATACCAGTAAACTGATCCGCACGAACAGCGATTTCGGCAAAGCTGTTGTTAATTTTGAGCAGACAAACCAGTTGATCCGCGAAGCTTTTGCTTCATTTTCGGGGATTGCCATAGTGCCGGGTTTTATTTCGAGTAACGAAACCGGCGATTATACAACTTTAGGGCGCGGTGGTTCTGATTATACCGGGGCCATTCTGGCGGCCGCTACTGACGCTTCGGTACTTGAAATATGGACCGACGTGAACGGATTTATGACTGCTGATCCGCGTGTGATCAGTAAAGCTTACACGATTAAAACCTTGAGTTATTCCGAAGCAATGGAGCTTTCGCATTTTGGTGCAAAAGTGATTTATCCGCCGACTATTTTGCCGGTTTATCAGAAAAGTATTCCCGTCCGGATTAAAAATACAATGGAGCCGGATGCCGAAGGAACTTTGATAACTGCCAGCAAGCTCAACGGGAAAGACTTGCCAATCAAGGGGATTTCGTCAATTTCAAACATTACCCTCATCACTCTTCAGGGCTTAGGTATGGTGGGCGTTACTGGTATCTCGGCTCGCCTCTTCGGAGCATTGGCCCGTCAGAATATTAATGTTGTGCTGATCTCTCAGGCATCGTCTGAAAATTCAATCAGTTTTGCCATCGATTCGGTGAGCTCTTCAAAAGCTGAAGTAGCCATCCGTGAAGAGTTTGAACGGGAAATAAAACTCGATCAGATCAATAAAGTGACTATCGAAGACAATCTGGCAATTGTGGCCATTGTGGGCGAAAATATGAAACATGCCACCGGTGTTGCCGGAAAACTGTTTCACACCATCGGGCGGAATGGTATTAATATTATTGCCATTGCTCAGGGAGCTTCGGAGCTGAATATTTCGTGGGTTGTGAAAGTGTCTGACCTGAGAAAAACGCTGAACGTTGTTCACGAGTCATTCTTCCTGTCTCAAAATGTTGAGCTGAATGTCTTTTTGCTGGGAATTGGCCTGGTTGGCGGAAACCTGCTCGAACAGATCAAACTTCAGCAGCCTAAATTGCTGAAAGAAAAGCACCTTAAGATTAAGCTGGCCGGTGTAGCCAACTCCAAGAAGATGCTTTTTAACCGCGAGGGAATTGATATCGCTACTTTCCGCGAAAAGCTTTCATCCGATGGACAGGCTTCGGGACTCGAAGAATTCAAAAATGAAATTATTAAATTGAACATGTACAATTCCATATTCGTGGATTGTACAGCCAACGATAAAGCAGCCGGATTATATGCCGAATTGCTTAATGCCAATGTTTCCATTGTGACTGCCAATAAAGTGGCGGCCTCTTCGGGATACGAAAATTATGCACTCCTGAAAAAAACGGCCAAGCAAAAAGGTGCGAAGTTCCTTTTCGAAACCAATGTGGGTGCCGGCCTTCCGATAATCAATACCTTGAATGATCTGGTAAACTCGGGCGATACCATCCTGAAAATTGAAGCGGTACTCTCCGGAACGCTTAATTTTATCTTCAACACCATCAGCGAAACAGTTCCGCTGAGCCAAACCATCAGGATGGCTAAAGAGCAGGGATATGCCGAACCTGATCCGCGTATCGACCTTAGCGGGGTAGATGTGGCGCGTAAACTGCTGATTCTGGTCCGTGAATCGGGTTACCAGTTCGATATGAAAGACATTAAAATCAACACCTTTATTCCTGAAAAATACTTTGAGGGAAGTGTCGATGATTTCTGGAAAAACATTCCTGAAATGGATGCCGAGTTTGAAGCAAATCGCAAGAAACTGGCGGCCGAGGGACGTTTCTGGAGGTTTGTGGCCCGGTTCAACGAGGGGAAAGCCGAAATCGGTTTGCAGGAAATTTCGGCCGGTCATCCGTTTGCCGATCTTCAGGGCTCGAACAACCTGGTGATGTTTACAACCGAACGTTACAACGATTTCCCGATGATTATCAAAGGGTATGGTGCCGGGGCAGCGGTTACTGCCGCCGGTGTATTTGCCGATATCATCCGGGTATCGAATATTTAGAATCGGAGTTAGCGGTTTGCCGGTATTCGCCGGTGAACCGGAATACTTAAAATCAGAATCTACTGCTATGAAATATATTATTGTTTTGGGAGATGGCATGGCCGACGAGCCTTTGGCTGCTTACGGCGGGAAAACTCCGCTGCAGCTGGCCGACAAACCTGTCATTGACAGTCTGGCCAGACTCGGCCGGACGGGTCGTTTGAAAACCGTCCCGGAAGAGATGCATCCGGGAAGCGAAATCGCCAATTTGTCGGTTTTAGGCTACGATGTTCCATCCGTTTTTGAAGGTCGCGGAGTTCTTGAGGCCGCCAGCATTGGTGTGGCCTTGGAAGAAAACGATCTGGCTCTTCGTTGTAATCTGATATGTATTGAAAACGAGAATATAAAGAATCATTCAGCAGGGCATATTTCCAATGCAGAGGCATATGAGTTGATTGAATTTCTGAATAAAAAATTAGGCAACGAAATTATTCGGTTCTATCCGGGAGTTTCGTACCGCCATCTGCTGGTGATCAAAGGAGGGAAAAAACACCTGAATTGTACTCCTCCCCACGATGTTCCGGGTTTGCCGTTCCGGCCTTGCCTGATCGCCCCGGAAACGGAGGAGGCAGCAGCAACATCCCGGTTGCTTAACTATCTGATTTTGCGTTCTCAGGCGTTGCTGGCCGGGCATCCGGTAAATATCCGGCGTAAAGAAGCCGGGAAAGATGTGGCTAACAGCATCTGGCCATGGTCTCCGGGATACAAACCGAAAATGCCGACTTTAAAAGAACTTTTTGGTATCGGGAAATCGGCTGTTATTTCGGCGGTCGACCTTATTCAGGGAATTGGTGTTTATGCCGGAATGGATGTGATCAAAGTGGAGGGTGCCACCGGCTTGTACGACACAAATTATGAAGGGAAAGCGCAGGCTGCAATAGATGCTCTGAAAGATCATGATTTGGTTTATCTGCACGTCGAAGCCAGTGATGAAGCTGGTCATGAAGGTGATGTGGAACTTAAAACACGGACGATCACCTATCTTGACCAACGGATCGTAAAATATCTGGTGGAGGAAACCGGAAAAATGGACGAACCGGTAACCATTGCTGTTTTGCCTGATCATCCGACACCCTGCGCAACCCGGATTCACACCCGCGATGCAGTGCCGTTTATTATTTATAAGCCAGGAGAATCGCCTGATGCCGCTCAGTTCTACGACGAGTTTGAGGTTGAAAAGGGCGCGTACGGTATGCTTAAAGGTGATGAGTTTATGAAAGCACTTTTAGGCAATTTATTGATTAGCTAATAATTTATTAATGTTATTTTTGATCGGTGGTTGGCTAGTTTTTTAATTTTAAACCCGAAACACAGACTTACTTGTACCATGAAATATTTCAGTACCAATAAATCAGTTCCTTCAGTGTCGTTAATGGAGGCCGTGACAACGGGCCTGGCAAGTGATAACGGACTGTTCATGCCCGAACGCATCGATGAGTTCAATCCAGATTTCTTTAAGCGAATTTATCGGATGACGTTTCAGGATATCTCATACGAGGTCGCCAAAAAGTTCTTTGGTGATGAAATTCCGTTCGATGTTCTGAAGAATCTTGTTAATGACACGCTAAACTTTGATTGTCCTTTGGTTCAGGTCGACCCGCAAGTGTATTCGCTCGAGTTGTTCCACGGACCAACGCTGGCATTTAAAGATGTCGGCGGACGTTTCATGGCTCGTTTGCTGGCTTATTTCCTTCGCGGATTCGAAAAGGAAGTAAATGTGCTCGTAGCTACTTCCGGAGATACCGGAAGCGCCGTTGCCAACGGGTTTTACAAAGTTCCCGGAATAAAAGTATATGTACTTTATCCCAAAGGACTGGTAAGTGATATTCAGGAAAAGCAATTTACAACCCTTGGGCACAACATAACCGCGCTGGAGATCGACGGAACCTTCGACGATTGTCAACGCCTGGTCAAATCAGCCTTTCTGGATAAACAACTCACCGAATCGATGGTGCTGACTTCGGCCAATTCAATTAACGTGGCTCGTTTTCTTCCGCAGGCATTTTATTATTTTAATGCTTATGCCCGTTTGCGCGAAACCGGAAATGTTGATGATGTGGTAATTTCGGTTCCAAGCGGCAATTTCGGGAACCTGACCGCCGGCTTGTTTGCTAAATTTATGGGCTTACCTGTCAAGCGGTTTGTGGCGGCCAATAACGAGAACGATATTGTTTATAATTACCTGAAAACAGGCAACTATGCACCCCGTGCATCGGTTTCAACCATTGCCAACGCGATGGATGTAGGAGATCCGAGCAACTTTGCCCGGATACTGGCATTGTACGACCATTCGCACGAATACATTACCCACGATGTGGTTGGTTACCGTTATTCCGATGCCGAGATCCGCGAGACTATGAAGCAGGTTTTTGATCAGAACAACTATATGCTTGATCCGCACGGCGCCGTTGGTTACCGTGCACTCAAGGCTGATCTGAAGGACGGCGAAGCAGGTATTTTTCTGGAAACTGCCCACCCGGCCAAATTCACAGAAACGGTTGAAAACGTATTGGGAAAAGGTACGGTTACCCTTCCCGGAAAATTGGCCGAGTTTATGAAAGGCGAAAAGAAATCGGTTCCGCTCAGCATTGATTTTGACGATTTTAAAAACTTTTTGCTGAAGAAATAAGATTAACTTTAAAAACAAAAGGCCGTTTCCAGAACTGTTCGGAAACGGCTTTTTTGCTTCAAATAGCTTACTTTTACCGGATATAAATTTTCTGTTATGCCTGAGTTTGATGCGTCCGATGTTGTTCAGTTGTGTCTCGGAAAACTTTCTGATCTGTATGGTACATCAGTCAGGCTCGATGGTACGAAGCCCGTTGGCGGAGGCTGTATCAGCCATGCGCAGAAAATCAGTACTTCTGTCGGCGATTTTTTTCTGAAGTGGAACATGCAGGCTCCTCCGGATTTGTTTCAGAAAGAGGCGGAAGGTTTGAATGAAATGCGTGGTGCCGGAAATCCTTTTCTGGTTGTTCCGAAGGTGGTGTGGAGTAAAGTAGCAGACGACTCTCCCGGACTGTTGCTGACTGAGTTTTTGCAGCCGGCAACGTCGGTTTCCGGATTTGATGAACGTTTGGGGCGCGGAATTGCCCGGCTTCACCGCAAAACAGCGAAGGTATATGGTTTTCATCATCCGAATTATTGCGGTACAACTGTTCAGGACAATACCTGGACCACCAGTTGGAGCGAATTTTTTGCTCAATGTCGAATTTGGGCTTTGGTTCTGCAGA
>JAEUSS010000033.1 GCA_016788685.1 Prolixibacteraceae bacterium
ACCTTTCCGGAAAAAACCTATCACAAACTGGACTCCGCGGCATTGCCTTACACGTTCGATATTCCGGGGTACAGTAAAATGGTACCCGATAACGACCGGCTGGCCGAACCCTACTGGGTTAACCTGAAAATACCCGCACACAAAGCCGAAGTACACCTCAGCTATAAAAAAGTAAACAATAACCTTGAGATACTTACCGAAGACTCGCGTGCACTGGCTTACAAACACTCCATCAAAGCCGACGCCATTGACGAGAAAATTTTCGTCAACTCAGAAAAGAAAGTCTACGGAACGATCTATCAGATTGACGGGAACGCGGCCTCTCCTCTCCAGTTTTACCTCACCGACAGCACGCGGAATTTCCTTCGCGGTGCGCTGTACATCAGGGAGGTCCCGAACATCGACTCCCTGCGTCCGGTGATCGACTTTTTAACCCCCGATGTGATCCGTTTAATTGAATCCACCGAGTGGAAACACTAAATGGCGCTGCTTAAAACCATATCAATTCCGAACGGAATACTTGGCATCTGGCAACTAACCGAAACATCTGCCGGCCTGCTCCCCCTGTTTACTCGGGAAGAACTGGCCGATGTCGCCTACCGGAAATATACGCACGAAAAACGCAAAGTCGAATGGCTCGCCACGAGGCTGCTGATCAGAGAACTACTTGGTACGGATTTTACCATTTCATATTCTGAAAACGGGAAACCACTGCTGAATCACCCAAAATACAAATACATTTCCATCAGTCATTCGCGCACTTTTGCTTCAGTAGTTATCCACGAAACACTGGAGGTGGGAATCGACATCGAGGATATATCCCGAAATTTCAACCCGATAGAAAAAAGATACCTTTCGGATGAAGAACTCATTGATGTGAATAAGAACCCGCTGCTTCAATGCCTGTACTGGTGCACCAAAGAAGCAGTCTTCAAGCTGGTGCCCGAGTCCGGAGTTGAATTCAGGCAACAAATAACCATTCTGCCTTTTAATCCCGAAGCCCAAACCCGGTTTCCTGTCAGGTATACATCCGAAAATAAGGAACTTAACTATCAGGCAAATTTTCTCATCCTCTCCGGACACTGCCTGGTTTGGCTCACCGAAAACTCCGATCCTTATTTTAATGCGGTAAAAATCCGGTAACATTTCCAAGATTCGTTGCAAATCAATTTATCCTTCAGTAGTTTTACCTTTCGTTGATCAAATTATGGCTTCAAACGTTTAGTTGATTTAATTAAAACGAAGAAACAACAATAAAGAATGAAACAATCGGAACCTCATATCCTGGTTATCTTCGGTGCATCAGGAGACCTCACCAAACGGAAACTGATCCCGGCGCTTTACGAACTGCACACGCAGCAACTTCTTCCGGAAAAATTTGCCGTGCTCGGCGTTGCCCGGACAGCAATTTCGGATGCCGGATTCAAAGAAAAAATGAAGGAATTTCTGCCTAAACAGCCGCACAGCCAGAAGGACATCGAAGAATTTCTGGAACACTTGTTTTATCAGCCGTTGTCGACTTCCGATCCGGCAGAATACCCCTGCCTGAAATCGAGACTGGAAAACCTCGGCAACGAATTATCCATTCCGGAGAATTACATTTATTATTTATCGACACCACCCAATCTATACCAGATCATTCCGCAAAGTCTGGCTGAAATAGGCCTGAACGACTCCACCCGAGGATTTAAACGCTTAATTATTGAAAAGCCGTTTGGAACCGACCTGGATAGCGCCCGCGAACTCAATAAGAACTTACTCAACTACTTCGCCGAAGATCAGTTGTACCGTATCGATCATTATCTGGGAAAAGAAACGGTTCAGAACACCCTGGTCACACGCTTTTCAAACGGTATTTTCGAACCCATCTGGAACCACAATTTCATTCATCACGTCGAAATAACATCAGCCGAAACCCTGGGCGTTGAAGACCGCGGCGGCTATTACGACCATTCGGGAGCCCTTCGCGACATGGTGCAAAACCACCTGATGCAGGTACTCGGCCTTGTAGCCATGGAACCGCCTGTAGTGATCGAGGCCGATGCCATTCGCAACGAAGTGCTGAAGGTTTTCCAGTCGCTGCGCCCGATCCGCGAAGAAGAAGTTGCCCAGCACGTCGTCCGTGGGCAATACACCCAGTCGCACATCGGCAAAGAGCAAGTCAACGGTTACCGCGAAGAGCATGGTGTTGACCCGCAATCGCGCACCGAAACTTTTGTTGCCATGAAATTTTTTATCGACAATTTCAGGTGGGCAGGTGTACCGTTCTACATCCGCACCGGCAAAAAACTACCGGCCCGTGTTACCGAGGTTGTCATTCACTTTAAAAATACGCCGCACCACCTGTTCGGAAATCAGCTCAGCACCGAGCCTGTCAGCAACCAGCTGGTCCTGCGCATTCAGCCCGATGAAGGAATCCTGCTGAAGATCGGCATGAAAGTTCCGGGAGCCGGATTCCGGGTGCAGACCGTAAATATGGATTTCCACTACAACGAACTTTCAGACGTTTACCTGCCTTCTGCCTACGGACGACTGCTGCTCGACAGCATGCAGGGCGATGCCACCTTATATGCCCGCGGCGATGCCGTCGAAAAGGCCTGGGAATTTGTACAACCTATCCTGAATGCCTGGCAGAACAACCCCGACATTCCGATTTACGGCTATCCGGCCGGAACCTGGGGCCCCGAAGTCGTTGACGACCTGATGGAAGACGGCACGTGGCGCTACCCGTGTAAAAACCTTTCCCACGACGGCGAATACTGCGAACTGTAGACAAACGCTTAGTTCGGGATTATTTAAATTTAATTGCGTATCCGGCTCAGCTACAAGATGAGAGCTGAGCTTAACTCTTGATTTTCTGACTAAAAAACATCAGATATCCCAAAGAAAGAAACAATGAAACAAAACCTGCATACATTTAAAACTCCGAAAGAACTGGCCGGAAAATTTGCTGTCCAACTGATGGATTGGGTCGGTAACCACTCCGGAAAGGAATTTCACCTGGCCATCTCCGGAGGAAAAACACCCGACCTGCTCTTTGACGCACTGGCCGGGAAATATGCCGACTCAGAACTTTGGCAAAAGATTCATTTTTGGTGGGTCGACGAACGCATGGTTCCGCCCGGCGATCCGGAAAGCAATTTTGGGGTAGTCGAGCGGTTACTCTTCTCGCGGATCAAACTTCCGGCAGAAAACATTCACCGCGTCAAAGGCGAAAACGACCCGAAAGCCGAGGCACTCTCCTACTCCGCTCAGATCCGAAAAAGGCTGGAACAAACAGACGGATGGCCTGTTTTCGACCTGATTATCCTCGGTATGGGCGACGACGGGCACACGGCATCCATCTTTCCCGATCAAATGGAACTGCTGACATCCGATCAGATTTGTTCAGTAGCCACACACCCGGTTTCGGGACAAAAACGCGTGACCCTGACCGGGAAGGCTATTAACCATGCCGGAAAAATCTGTTTCCTGGTCACCGGGAGCAGCAAGGCACCACGGATATTGCAAATTTTCAGCCAGTCGCCTGAAGCCGGACAATTACCGGCAAGCCACATAACAACGGCAAGCGGAAGTCCGGAGTGGTATGTGGATGAAGCAGCTGTTCAGAAGTTAGGCTAATCTGACTTCTGAACAGCTCTTCCATGTTTTTACATCAAGCCTTTCAGCATGCCATGGTAATACATGGGCTTCAGCCCGTGAACTTTTAAAGTCCACCACATTCCCCGCTCAACATCCGGGTCGATCCACGGAATGGTAGGCATCAGTTTCTCGTCGTATCCAAACTCACACATCAGCACTTTACCGTATTCGGTAACAATCGGGCAAGCCGAATAACCGTTGTACTTTCCGGAAGGTTCTTTCTGTTCCATCAGCTGCACCAGGTTAGCTGCGGCAATGGGAGCCTGCAAGCGGATTGCTGCGCCTGTTTTGCTGGTAGGCAAGCCCGCCACATCACCAAACGAAATGATGTTTTTATATTGGGCGTGCACCATTGTTTCTTTATCAACCTTCACCCAGCCGCCAGGTTTCGAGTCGTCTGCAAGAGGCGAATTTTTCACAAAATCGGGGGCGCTCATTGGCGGAACAAAATGCAGGAAATCATAATCAACAGTCACTTGTTCGTAGCTGGCATCAGCCGGAACGGGCTGCGATGAAGGCTTGGGCAAAACATCGAAAACAGCTTTCCGGGCCGAAGTATCCACCGAAGCCAACCGATGGCTGTACAGAACCTCAACTTTGCGTTCATCGAAAATCTCAGACAGCCGATCCCCGTATATTTTGGGGGTCATCAGATTATTCTGGTTCGCATAGTACTGAATGTCGAAATTATCCCTCAACTTGCGTTCACTCAAATAATCTTCCGTCATCAGGGCTATCTTTTTGGGTGCTCCCCCGCATTTCAGTTTGGTGTAAGTATCTGTAAAAACGAGCTTTCCGCCTTTCAGATCAGGTAATTTCCGGAGGGCATCGCGGCAAACCTTAGCTCCGTTGTAATCATAGATACAATGTACGTTTCCTTCGCCCAAAGTTTCGCGGGTAATACCCTGCACCAGGTTAAAATCCATCTGGCAACCCGGAACAAGTACCAGAAAATCGTATGAAATCTTCTCGTTGGAGCTCGTCAGCACATAATTGTTATCCGGATTCAGCTCGGCAACTGCCCCTTTAATCCACTTCACCTGCCCTGGGATCAGTTCTGCTGTTGGTTTCAGTACTTCTTCCGGCGTAAAAATGTCTCCGGCAATCAAGGTATAGCCCGGCTGATAGGCATGAATTTCATTGGGTTCAATAATGGTAATATCGTCATGCCGAAGCATGTCCGACAGATAGGCCGCCATCGTAATCCCGGCAGCGCCGCCGCCCACAATTACAATTTTGCCCTTTGCTTTGCTTTCTGAAAAATAATCGTACCCCCTCTCCATGATGACCGCGCCTGCAATACCTGCCAGCCCGATCTTCATGAAACTCCTGCGGGAAAAAGATTTCCCGGCTTTACTCTTCTGCATCATTGGTTTGTATGATTTGGTTAATTTCACATGACAGGAGTCCCGTCGTTAATGTTCCGCAAGTTTGAAAAATATTCCAATGATTCAAAAGACAAAAGCACCTCTCCGATAAAAAGAAAAAACAAATATGGTTCGGGGCCTGCAAATTGCATGAAAATATTTCCACGATTTGAGCATGCGGCTACACGCTGCACAAAACTTTTCATTTAGCTGAGACATATCGGGCGATGAAATTTTCAGATTTAGTATCTTGTCCCGAAATAGAAAAAAAGATGAATTTAACCGACCATATCGAAGAGTTTAAGTATTCACCTGAAATCTGGGAAAAACTGAAAGCATACAGCATTCACAAGGTTTTTGACGAAGGCGAAATCATCCTGAGAGAAGACTCCAGCATTCAGTTTATTCCGCTGGTTGTCAGCGGAAGCCTAAAAATAACGCGCACCGAAGAAGATGGCCGGGAGATTTTGCTGTACTATCTCGGAGTTGGCGAAAGCTGCGTGATGTCGATACTGGGCGGAATTCATCAGGAAACCAGTAAAGTTAAAGCCATTGCTGAAGAAAAAACGGAAGTGCTGCTTGTTCCGGTATTCCGAATGACTATGCTGCTGAGCGAGCACCCCGAATGGCTGAAATATTTTTTCAGAATTTACCATGAACGGTTCACCGAACTTTTGGATGTGGTCAATGCCATTGCTTTCCGCAAAATGGACGAACGGTTGCTGATGCTGCTGCAGAAAAAAAATGAGTTTACAGGCAGCAACGTGCTGTCGGTCACTCACGAACAGCTGGCCAATGAACTGGGGACTTCACGGGTGGTTGTTTCCAGGCTGCTCAAGCAAATGCAAGAGGAAAACCTCGTAATTCTGGGAAGGAATAAAATCACGTTAATCACCTGATCACAATATCCTGAATAATAAACTCTGCACATTCTCTTCTTTTACCCCTTGAAACTTTAGCCGGACTGGTCATCCGGATAATCCCGGATGCACCCCGGCAACGAATACAGAACAAAGTCTTTACCTCAATTTTCCTGAAAGTTATTCACACGCGCTCCGTACATTAAGTTAACAAATATTTAACTTTCAGCATTCCCTTGTGTAACAAAAGTAGCAGACCAGCAATTTTGAGCACCCTACTTTTGCCTCATCAAAACATACAACAGAAACAGAGATGAGACAAAAGATTAGCCGAGGCTGCCGTTTGATACGTACAGCCTCTTTTATAATTACTTTTTTATTTGCCCGGGGAGTTATTCAGGCACAATCTCCGGACAGTTTAAAGTACCTTTCGCTCGAAGACGCGATAGAAAAGGTTCAGGAGCAGAATAAATCACTGAAAACAGCCAGTCTCGACCAGAAAATCGCAGAAGCCAATTTCAGGCAAACCGATGCGGTATTTCTTCCGCAACTGGCCCTTTCGTATTCGGCCATGAGAACCGACAACCCGATGAATGCTTTCGGGTTTAAGCTCCAGCAACAAACAATCAGCCAGCAG
>JAEUSS010000103.1 GCA_016788685.1 Prolixibacteraceae bacterium
TCAGCGGCGACATCTCTACCGGATAATCAGTAATGAAGGTTGGCTGAATATAGTGATGTTCGCATTTTTCTCCGAAGATTTCATCCACGAGCTTTCCTTTGCCCATGGTTTTGTCGGTTTCAATTCCAAGTTCTTTGCAGATATCGCGCAGTTCGTCTTCGGTTTTTCCGGCAATATCATAACCGGTGTGCTCCTTGATGGCTTCATACATCGTCACGCGTTTAAACGGACGTTTGAAATCAATTTCCGCGTCGCCCAACTGAACCTTGGTGGTGCCATGTAAGGCAATAGCAACCCGCTCAATCATTTCTTCGGTAAAATTCATCATCCAGAGGTAGTCTTTGTAGGCCACATAGATTTCCATTACCGTAAATTCAGGATTGTGCGTACGGTCCATTCCTTCATTCCGGAAGTCTTTGGCAAACTCATAGACTCCGTCAAACCCGCCAACAATCAGGCGTTTCAGGTAAAGTTCGTTGGCAATACGCAAATAAAGCGGAATATTCAGGGCATTGTGGTGCGTAATAAACGGACGGGCAGTTGCGCCGCCGGGAATAGACTGCAAGATCGGCGTTTCAACTTCAAGGTAGCCTTGTTCGTTGAAAAACTGACGCATGGTATTGATGATTTTGGTGCGCTTGAGGAAAGTGTCTTTCACCTGCGGGTTCACAATCAGATCGACATAACGCTGGCGATAACGGAACTCGGCATCGGTAACCGCATCAAAGGTCTGGCCGTCTTTTTCTTTCACTACCGGCAACGGGCGCAGTGATTTGCTCAGCACCGTAAATTCTTTTACGTGCACCGAAAGCTCGCCAACCTGAGTTATGAAAGCAAACCCTTTGACACCAACCACATCGCCAATATCGAGCAATTTTTTAAATACATCGTTGTACAGTGTCTTGTCTTCACCCGGACATATCTCGTCGCGGTTAATGTAAAGCTGCATCCTTCCTGAAGCATCCTGCAACTCGGCAAAAGACGCTTTCCCCATGATCCGGCGGCTCATAATACGGCCAGCCAGAACGACTTCCTGAAAATTATTCAGTTCAGGCTTATAGTTTTCTTTAATTTCAGAAGTTGAAACGTTTACCGGAAATTCTGCTGCGGGATAAGGATCGATTCCCAGTTCTTTCATCTTTTGCATGGAGTTTCTCCGTACAATTTCCTGTTCGCTTAATTCAGACATGCTCATGGGGTAGGAACTATTTTAAATTTGGAAAAATTTCCGCAAAGATAGCAAACTATTGCATATTAAAAGTATGCCGTAAGCTGTGAGTTTCAAATAAAATCTGATTGTTTTGCCACAGATTCGGGCTGTAAAGCCTGCTCCTCCGCCAATGCATGTTGGTCAATCAGAACCGACTGACACGAATCTGAATTCATCAACTTCGCACCTTCGCAGCCCTTCTTTCTATTTCCGGAGCAGCTCTTCGGGAATGAAAAAAATCGCACCGAAAAAACCTCAAATATATTTACAGCGCTAAACTTTTGAGAAGATGCCTATTAGAAAATTGCAGATCGATTTTTGTTAACAAAAGGCAGATTTCCGGAGTGGATTTACTTTCTATTTACTTTCCAGATGTGCGTTCATTTTTTATCTTTGAGAAATTTTTGTTAAAATAATTTTGTTCTGAAACACTGCTAATGGATAAAGTCTGGAATATTAAAAAGGAAGGCGATATTAACATCATAAAACATTTATCGGTAGCACTAAATGTGAATATGGTTATTGCCAATCTTTTAGCCCAAAGAGGCATCACCACGTATGCCGAGGCTCAGGCTTTCTTCCGCCCGAAACTGTCCGATCTCCACGACCCTTTCCTGATGAAAGACATGGACAAAGCTGTGGAAAGGCTCGAAAGAGCAATTGATAATCAGGAAAAAGTATTGATTTACGGCGACTACGACGTTGACGGCACCACTTCGGTAGCCCTGATGTACCAGTTTCTGCGCAGCCGGTTGAAAAACCTCGATTACTACATTCCCGACCGCTATTCGGAAGGCTACGGCATTTCGAGAACGAGTATCCTGTATGCTGCAGAACAAGAAATCACACTGGTAATTGTGCTCGACTGCGGAATTAAAGCTGTCGAAAAAATCAAGATGGCCAAAGAGCTGGGAATTGACTTTATTATTTGCGACCACCATAATCCGGCTGATATTATTCCGGATGCGGTAGCAGTTCTCGATCCCAAAAGACAAGACTGCAACTACCCGTACAAAGAGCTTTCGGGGTGCGGCGTCGGATTTAAATTGCTTCAGGCCTTTTCGAAAAAAAATAATATCCCGTTTTCTGAATTAGCCGAATTACTGGATCTGCTGGTCGTCAGCATCGCCTCAGACATTGTCCCGGTGACCGGAGAAAACAGGGTACTGGCTCATTTCGGGCTGAAAAAACTCAATACCTCTCCAAGCATCGGGCTGAAAACGATCATGCAATACTCCGGATTAAATACCGAAGAAAAATCAGTCAGCGACATTGTGTTTAAAATCGGACCACGCCTGAATGCTTCGGGCCGGATTGAACATGGTAAAAAATCGGTTGCCATCCTGACGGCAACTAATGAGCAGGAAGCCCTGCTTCTTGGTGATGAGATTAATTCGTACAATGAAATCCGGAAGACACTCGACCGCGACATCACCCAGGAAGCCCTGGAAATGATCCAGCGTGATCCGGAGCACCAGTCAAAGAACGCAACAGTGCTGTATAACCGCGACTGGCACAAAGGAGTGGTCGGAATTGTCGCCTCACGCCTGACTGAACACTTTTACCGCCCCACCGTTGTGTTGACAGAGTCCAACGGACTGGCAACCGGCTCGGCCCGCTCGGTTAAAGATTTTGATCTGTACGAGGCAATCGGAGCCTGCAGTGACCTGCTCGAATCATACGGAGGGCACATGTACGCTGCCGGACTGACCATGAAAATTGAAAACATTTACGAGTTCTCGCGCAGGTTTGAAGAAATTGTTACCAAACAAATAACCAATCAGCAGCAGACCGAAGCCATTGAGGCCGATGCCAAAATTTATCTTTCGGACATTACCCCGAAGTTTTACCGTATCCTGAAACAGTTCGCGCCTTTTGGCCCGCACAACATGATTCCGGTTTTCATTACTGAAAATGTACTCGACAGCGGAACGAGCCGCCCGGTAGGAAAGAATCAGGAACATCTAAAACTTGATTTGATTGAACCGACAAGCAACTCTTCTCAATTCCCGGCTATTGCTTTCAATCAGGCACAACATTTCGAGTCAATCAGCCAGGGCATGCCCTTCGACATTTGCTACTCGATTGCCGAAAATGAATTCAGGGGGAAAACCAGTCTTCAACTTTACATCAGAGACATTAAGACCAAAGGTTACTAAGAAGCTACGCCAGGAATCCATTTTCAAACATTACTTTTGATTATCATTCATCAAAAATAAGTACTTATGAAAAACAATTCATTTTCATCAACATCTAGCGGCAAATTCCACTATTTATTGATCGCTTTAGCCTTGTTTGTCTCGATGCCTTTCGACTCCGCAAGCAGCAACCTAAATGCCGGAGAACAACCCATTATTGGCCGTTGGGACCTCACCGTTCAAATGGACGACCAATCAGTTCCTTCCTGGCTGGAAGTTAAACTTTCAGGAATGAAAACGCTTGTCGGATATTTTGTCGCCGATGCAGGAAGCGCCCGTCCAATCTCAAAAGTAATAGTTAATGATGGAAAAATCACGTTTAGTATTCCGCCACAGTGGGATAACTCCGATAACGACATGGTTTTTGAAGGAACCATTGAAAATGACAAGCTCAAAGGAATCATCACCAGTAGTTCGGGAGCCAAACACTCATTTGTTGGAGAACGGGCTCCGCTTCTTAAAAGAAATGCTGCTCCGGTATGGGGAAAACCAATCACCTTATTTAACGGCAAGAACCTTGACGGATGGCATCCTCAGAAGCAGAACAATCAGTGGATTGCAGAGAATGGAATCCTAAAAAGCCCAAAGCCCGGAACCAACTTAATTACCGATCAGAAATTTGAAGATTTTAAACTGCATATTGAGTTCAGATATCCCGAAGGTGGCAATACTGGCATCTACTTAAGAGGAAGATATGAAGTCCAGATAGAAGACAGCAAAGGAAAAGAACCCTCATCGATTTACCTGGGTGGAGTTTATGGCTTCCTGACGCCAAATGAAAATGTAGCCCTGTCGCCCGGCGAATGGCAAACCTACGACATTACTTTGATTGGCAGGCGCGTTACCATTGTAGCCAACGGCAAGACAGTTATTGCCGATCAGATTATCCCCGGAATTACCGGAGGTGCGCTGGACAGCAAAGAAGGAGAACCAGGACCAATCATGCTGCAGGGAGATCACAGACCGGCTGATTTTAGGAACATCATTATCACTCCAGCCAAACAGAACCAATAACCGTTGCCTCGCGGACGAAGTTCGCGAAGCAATTAAGGCAATGTGGTCAAAAATAGTTGGTGATTTTTAGGGGAATAATTTGTAAACTCCACGCTGTTAATCTGAAGGGGAAGCAGGCACTGGTGGAGATCAACCTGCCAGCAATACGATTAACGCATAAACAGTAATACAAGGGTG
>JAEUSS010000124.1 GCA_016788685.1 Prolixibacteraceae bacterium
CAATGCCTCATCAAGGGTTAATCGTTATTCATTAATCGCTGATGATTCGTTTCATCACCCGCATCTGGTGGGTGTAGCGTTTGGTGTCGACATTAAAAATCCCGAACTGGTCAACATTGTCGATGCGGACTTTTCCTGAAGCATGAATAATTTTATTCTTTTCCCAGATGATGCCGACGTGGATGATCTGGCCTTCTTCGTCGTCGAAAAATGCCAGGTCGCCGGGTTTGGCTTCGTCCACAAAACTGAGGGCTTTTCCGCAATGCACCTGCTGACAAGCTTCGCGCGGAAGCGCATACCCGGCCATCTTGTAAATGATCTGGGTCAGGCCCGAACAGTCGATTCCCATGGGCGAGCGGCCACCCCACAAATAAGGGGCATTAAAATACTTCAGGGCCTGATCAATGATGATCTTCCGGATGTTGTGCGGCTTTTTGTAAGTAAAATTTCCGGTATACCGAAAAACCTCGTACTGAATGGAAAACTCTTTCAGGTAAGGCCGCCAGCAGGGCAAGGAGCTTCCGGCTACAATCAGCATGGTTTGTTCGGCATTTACCGGTATGATGTTGAAGATGTCGGTACTTACCGCGAACGGAGCATGATCGATTTTCAGGTATGATTTTTCAGGAAGCGGCGTAATCATTTTCATGTCCACCCAGCCTTCCTGTCCGTCAAAAGCGAGTTTAACGTGCGCCCATCCGAGCATGATTTCGTTCACCACAAAATGCTCGCCGTACAAAATCTGGGTACTCATCTCACTTAGTTCCGATGGCTCCCTACGTACCGGAATGATACTTAAACCTGATATGCCGTAGTTCATGTGTTAATAAATAGTTATCGGAGTAACATGTTGCAACCCGCCTAAACCGCAGAACATTGCTCTCAACGCACGCAACTTCGAAGATTTTATTTAATTTTAATTTATCAAAGATAAAACTTAACGGTTACTTTCTAAATTGCAGAGCTTTTCAAAATCCATAATTTATGAAAAAGTTATTAACCCAGTTAAATAAGTCGTATCACCTTTTTTACCTGGCGCTGGTCTTTGTTGCCGGGATCGGCTTAATCTTTCTGGTTTTCCCGGGCGAAAGCCGGTTTAAATACGAGTTTCAGAAAGGAAGCCCGTGGAGACACGAAACCCTGATTGCACCGTTCAACTTTGCGATTTTGAAAACCGACGCGGAAATCAAGCACGAAAACGACTCACTGCTACATGCTTACATCCCGTACTTTACGCTTGACACCTTAACTGAAAACACGAAGACAAAAGAGTTTGCAGCTTCGCTTTCGCAACTGAGGGCCACTAACCCGACTCTCCTCTCGGTTGACGGGCTCCGGCTTCTGCCGAAGATTCTGCGAAACATTTACCAGCCCGGAATTTTGGCTCAATCCGTCGACTCTTATCCTGAACTCTCAGGGAAGGACGAAATCATGCAGATAAAGGGAAACACAGCCAACAAAATCCCTGTTCAAAAATTGCATTCCATAAAGTCGGCTTACCAGGATTTTAACGATACCGTACGCAGTTTTACGGGCAAACATTACCAGGAAATCGTTCAGAAAATTAATCTGAGCGACTTTATCGTCGAAAATCTGTTCTTCGATGAGCAGCTCAACCGGCAGGAAAAGAAACAACTCCTGGATAAACTTTCGTCGACCAAAGGAATGATACAGGCTGGTGAACGAATAATCTTTCAGGGCGACCTGGTGGGTTCCGAAAAATTCATGATCCTCGAATCGCTCAAAAAAGCCTATGAAACCAAACGGGGCGACAACATCGAGTATTTTGTGGTTATTGCCGGCCGGCTGATTATCATCACCATTCTGCTGGTCTTAATGTTCCTCTACCTGATTTTTTACCGGCGCGAACTCTTCGACCATAAACGCAAACTGTCGTTCATTATCCTCATGATTGTTCTGATGGTTTTTATGGCCGGCTTTGCCACCAAAGTCGAATCGATAAATATTTACATGATTCCGATGGCCATTCTGCCCATCATGGTCCGGATCTTTTTCGACTCGCGTACCGCCATTTTCTCGCTGCTGATCACGACCCTGCTGATTGGCTATTTCGCGCCCAACAGCTACGAATACA
>JAEUSS010000198.1 GCA_016788685.1 Prolixibacteraceae bacterium
AGCAAATTTTGTTTACTTAAAATCAGGTTTTCAGTCAAAAAGCTCAATTATTTGCTATTTTTGAGCCGAAATCTTAATAATTATTCATGAAAGTCCATAAAGCCGGCATTAATACCATCAATTATGCAACTGCCATCCTTGCGGCATGTATCTTAGTCTCATGGTTTTTCATCACCGACCAGGTGCTTAAATTCAGTATTTTAGCAGTAGCTGCGCTGGTGTATATCGTGATCATCCAATTCTTCAGATATCCTCAACGAAACATTATCCTGAATGAAAATGTGATATTATCACCAGCTGACGGAAAGATTTGCGAAATCAAAGAAACGGTGGAAAATGAATACCTGAAAACAAAATGTCTTCAGGTCTCGATATTCATGTCTCCAACCAATGTGCACATCAACTGGATACCGGTTCCGGGAAAAGTGACCTATATGAAACACAAAGACGGAGAGTTTTACGCCGCCTTCAAAGATAAATCGGCCGAAGAAAACGAACGCACAACGACTGCTGTAAAAATCAAGGACGGACGCGAAATCGTGATGAAACAGATTGCCGGCGCAATGGCCCGAAGGATCATCAACTACGTTTCGGTTGGCGATACCGTCGATCAGGCTACCGAACTGGGTTTTATCCGCTTCGGCTCGCGTGTCGACCTCTACTTACCGCTTGACACCAAGCTGAATGTAAAATTGAAAGACAAAGTTACAGGCTCGCAAACCATTATTGGAAAAATTTAATCATGAGCCGGATCAGCAACATATTCTTTTGGGTTCCGAACACCATCACCGCTTTAAACCTGGTGTGCGGAAGTTTGTCGGTATTCTTTGCCGTCGACGGCCAGCTCGGCTGGGCATCAGTTTTTATTTTCGCGGCTGCATTGTTCGACTTCTGCGACGGCTTTTCGGCCCGCTTGCTCAAGGCGTATTCCACCATCGGCAAAGAACTCGATTCGCTGGCAGATATGGTCTCGTTTGGCCTGGCTCCTGCCGCCATCGTGTTCACCATGCTCGAACTGACCTTGTTTGGCAAAAACCAGCCTATTCAGGAAATTGAAGCGCACTGGAGCCAGTGGATTGTGCTGTTCACCTGCCTGATCATCCCGGTGGCCGGAGCTTTCCGCCTGGCCAAATTCAATACCGACGACCGGCAAAGCGAACAATTTCTGGGCATGCCCATTCCGGCCAATGCCATCTTCTTCGCCTCGCTTGGACTGATCTTGGAACTGGGAACCAATGCAGCCATTGTCCCCGTTATCCTGAACAAATACACCTTACTTTCGGCCACATTCGTCTGTTCGTTCCTGATGGTTTCCGAACTGCCCATGTTCTCGCTGAAATTCAAAAACCTGAAGCTGAAAGACAACAGCATCCGCTTTTTCTTCCTCGGAACAACGGTCCTGATGCTGATTTTCCTTCAGATTTATGCCCTTCCGCTGATTATTATCTGGTACGTTTTGCTTTCGGTAATCACCTACCTCACCGGGAAGAAATAAAAATACTTTAACGAGATTCAAATACCCAGGCGCCTCCTCTGCAAGGCGCTTTTTTTATTCTCCGGAAACCCCGTCCGGACCAGGAAATCGGGCCAAATACAGCCCCAATTGCACGAACAAAAGTATATATTGCACTATTCTGAGAATATATTTCACAAGTAATAGTATAACATGCAATCTCATTAGAATCAATTATATAAACCAAAGTACAGGCTGCACATTTCAGATTAACTAATACTCCAACTGAAGTATCTGCTGCACATCAAGAGTCAAATATTGCTCCAAACAAAGCATCGGCTGCTCAAAAAGAATCAAATATTACCCCAAACAAAGTACAGACTGCACAATTACACGCCAAAATGTATTCAACGAAATGAATTTCGTCCTTCATCAGGCCGTTTCTCAGGAATAAAGCAGTCTGGGAATCGCCGGAAACACGGTTTCAGGAAATAAAAAACTCCGGAGCAGAATGTCCTCCGGAGTTTTTGGCCGCATCATAGCAACGACCCGCTAAACTTGATAAAAAAGCCAGCCTGATTTTTGTATCCCAACCGATTATTGCTGTTGTTTTTCGGGATGGGCCTTTTTCAGAGGCTTTTCGAGGATTGGCTCATACTTGCGGATGGTAAACTTCACCAGGTAGTAGGTGGCAACCACCAGGACCGGCCAGCTTAAAAACCATAATATTGAATTCCAGTACATATGCTTGAGTTTAAATTAATAACTGTGGTGTTCCTGTTCGAGTTCTTCAACGCTGATTTGCTTGCGGTTCATGGCTTTCCAGGCATACCAGATGTACCCGATCACAAACGGAACAATCAGCGAAACATAGCTCATGGCGATGAGCGTAAACCGGCTCGACGAGGCATTTTCGATGGTCAGCGACGACTGCAGGTCGTGTACCGAGGGATAGAAGCTGGTGTTGTTGAACCCGGCCAGAATAAACAAAGCCCAGACCGTTAAAACCGTTCCGCTTCCGGCAAACCAGATTCCTTTGGTTCCGCCCTTCAGGAGCGTTGATGCCATGCCCCACAACACACCGGCCACACCAACCAGCAACATCAGGGTGTTGACTGGCATAGCCAGCAGATTATTCAGGTATTTGTACGGCTCGGTATATATTTCACCGGTTTCGGGCCGATAGCCAAAGCCGTCTTTGAAAAGCAGGGCAATCAGGAAGTAAAGGAAGAAAGCCAGGAACGGAACGGCGTTGTACAACAGATGCTTTTTCGAGCGCTGGTAAATGCCTTCATGGTCAATCGAATTCATAAAGTACAATAAACCCAGTACGCGGGCGAGGAAAAACACTGCCAGCCCAAGCGCCACGTTGTGGAAGGTTAAAACAGCTTCCAGTCCGCGGGACGAAGTAGCCCAGGTCACGCGGTTCATATCGTCGAGCGAAAACATCGCTCCGTTGAAGAAGGTTCCCACCGCCACACCAACCAGCAGCGGCCCGAATACGCCA
>JAEUSS010000133.1 GCA_016788685.1 Prolixibacteraceae bacterium
TGCCTAACGGAGAATACATTGTGTCGGCTGTATTACCCGGCTTTACACCGTCAAATTCATTGGTTCTGAAAATTGATGATGGAAAAGCCAGTTACGAGAACATCAACTTCACGGTTTACCTGGGCAACAACGTAATTACCGATAAACCTGAAATCAAACAGTTTGCGCTCGATTTATATCCCAACCCCACATCAGGTATCATTAACCTCCGAAGCAGCCAGGCTGAACAGACCATGTACCTCAGGGTAATTGACATGAACGGTAAACTGGCGATGAGGAAACAATTTGAGCCTGCCGATTTATACCAGTTCGATATTGGCGGGTTGCGCCCAGCCACCTACATCATTGAAGTGAGGCACGGAAACAAAGTCAAAACTTTCACTGTTTTGCTGATGAACAACCGATAGTGCCGGATTCAGAGTTTCAGAAAAGACCACAAAAGCAGGAGTAAAAAACTTCTGCTTTTGTGTTTCATGACCAACAGAAATGTATTTTTACCTGAGAAACGGGATGAAACGAAATGAGTAACGAAATTACATTCAGAAAAATTGAGGAAAAAGATTTACCTTTTCTCAAGCAGGTGTACAAAAGTACCCGCGAAGAAGAGTTAAAAATGGTCGACTGGCCTGAAATCCAGAAAGAACAGTTTATTACCCAGCAATTTGAAGCTCAGCACGATTACTATCAGCAGGTGTATCACGAAGCGACTTTTGAAATCATACTTTACTCCGGAGAACCCGCCGGCCGGCTCTATCTGTGGGAGTCGGAAAAGCAGATCCGGATTGTCGACATCTCCCTTTTGCCGCCGTTCCGGAATCGGGGAATCGGAAGCCAAATACTGAAACAGCTGATCAAAAGATCAGAAGCAACTTCAAAAATTGTAAGCATCCATGTCGAATGCTACAATCCGGCACTTTCACTTTACAAGCGCCTCGGGTTTGAACAAAAAGATCACACAGGGGTCTATTTCTACATGGAACGGCAACCTCAGCCACGGGCAGGGAACAGTCATTGCCCTTGATCTGGGGCTATTTTTCCACCTCTAAAGGTTCACTCACGACTAACGATTTAAAATCTCCGGAATATTTTTCCTGATAAAGCTCGAAGTAGAGTTTGGTGAAATTATCAAACATCGAGTAAGCCAGGCTAAGCTTTCCCTGACGGGTCAGGATACCAACCTTTTTTCGCAGTGAAGGTTCGTTCAGCGGATCGTTAATGCTGATGATTTCGGCCAGATCGAGCAACAGCGCATCATATTTTCCTTCCGGAAACAAGCGGAACAAATTTAACCCGAATTCGATGATCCGGTTACTCATCCGGTCAATGTAAGGATCGACCCACGATTCGCTCATATTCGGGAACAGAGTACCCCGTTTCAGGATGGTAATGAGTTCGGGCAGTTCTGCCAGCAGCTTATCCTTCTCTGTGTATGTTTCCAGCTCGTCCAGTCTGCTCTCAACAAAAGCGTAGTCGGCAAAATAGCCTTCCGCAAACTCAAGTTTCCAGAGCTTATCCTGAAAAACCAGTTTCATTTCCGAACAGGATGCCAGCAACGCTTTCAGGTTCTGGATATTTGTCCCGCGAATATTCTTGGCATTCTGCGGACTCATGCCCGGCCACAGACAGTCGGACAGTTTCTTTGAACTGATTCCTTTCTGACCGGGCACACTGTGCAGAAAGATAAGCACAAACAACTGTTTTATTTTGGGCGAAAATTTCTGACTGATATCTTTCCCTTCGCAATTCATCACTTTCAGTCCGCCAAAAC
This sequence comes from Prolixibacteraceae bacterium, assembly GCA_016788685.1. GTDB lineage: Bacteria > Bacteroidota > Bacteroidia > Bacteroidales > Prolixibacteraceae > Aquipluma. The sequence goes on from JAEUSS010000133.1 coordinate 1,769, forward strand.
AGTTGACTTGCTCCTGACTTTTTGAACACGCAGACACTGCGGCAGTCCGTTGTTCGGGAACCTGAACCGGTTTGCTCAGCTCCGCAACTTCTGCCCGTTTCGTATTTTTCCTCTTCAGCATCAAAACTATGCCAACCGCTCCGGCCAAAAGTAAAATCCAGATGAACCAGTTTCCGGAGAACAACCGTTGACCGTGATTTTCGGATAAAAACTCATTGCGGACTTCGTCTTCGTTCAGCTCCCGGTCCCAGATTTTGATTTCCTGAATGTAACCTACAAAAAACTCTTCCCACAGGTTACTGCCAATCAGCATGGTATAGTCCGACTCGGTGTAAGGCTTTAACAAACTGATTTTCTCGGTCAGTTCGCCATTCATATAAAAGCTGACTTGATTGTCAGCGCTGTTATGAACCAGACTGATGAAAGTCCACTGATCAATCGGAATCCTGGTTTCAGGCGAATAATAATCTTTGACACCCTGCACGGTAAGAGTTAAGAGCCCGTCGTGAATTTTGAGTACAAAATCTTTCCCCTTGCCCAATATGCAGTTGTTGCGCCCCAGTTTGGCAGGCTTGATCCAGGCTGTAATGCTAAAGTTAGGCTTCAGCGCCGAGCGGCTCTTCAATCCACCATCGAGGTAGGCTTTCCCGGAGAAAAACGCACAGTTTCCCCGGTTATCATCTTTAACGAAATCAATTCCGTAGGTAATTATTTCGTCATCGTTCCTGCGCTGAATGTTCTGCACTTCATTTGAGAAGGAATAGTGATCGGTCAGCCCGAAATCAGGATCGAGCGGAACTGCATTGAAAACTTTAAGGTTGCGCAGGTTTTCGGGGCTTGGAAGAATGATATCAGGAGAAAACTGATAGCCGGCTTTGTATGGCGATAACGATGATGTGGTATACGCTCCCATCGGAAAACTAAAGAAACCGTTCGTTTTACGGTTTGGATAATCTTTCCACGAAACATCACCGAGTAACTGATCGCCATTTTTCACCACACCAAAAATCTTCGGGTGAGTATTGAGGGTCAGAATTACTGCAGCCGCTTTACTCCAGTTTTCAGGAGCAGTGCGTATAAAATTCGGTATTTTACCCGAATGATCCCAAGACTGAATAAAAAAGTCAGCCGGGGGAACCGAATCTGCAGTTACTTCCATCAGCAAGAAAGCCTTTTTCCCAACTGAATCGCTGACCAGATTCACATCCCGGCCAGTCAACACTACTGTTCCGGGCGTTGGAGCTACCGAATCGGTACCTGAAATGATGACCAGCGGCCTGATTTCATCCGGATAGCTGCTCTGCAATCGTTTCAGGGCATCATTCGTGTTTCCCGGATTCAGGATGGCCAGCGGAACCCGTTTCTCAATCAGCGAATCCACCCGGGATGAGTTCAGTTCATCCGGATAGATGAGCAAGTGAGAGCGCAACCTCAACGATTGAAGAATACTGTCTTTCAATAAAGCGGGGTCGCCATTTCCAGCCCGAAGAATCAGCGGGAACACACCTGCCAGAAAGAGCAAAATGAACCGATATGATTTGATTTTGAACAAAAGTACAAGGAAATTAAGTTATACAACTATCAGGCTTCAGCCCTAAACACAATCTGCGTTTCTCCTGAAAAACATTTCGTCAAATGTTCTCGGAATACCAACTTCTTTTTTCCCCGGAGCAACCGTTTGTTTTCCGCCCCGGCACAGCAGAGGTTACAAACTCATAATCAGGATCATTAACCTGACACCCGTTATAAAAAAGTGCAACGAACAGACCGGGCAGCGCACTTCCGCCACTGGCTATAAAATGTACTCTCATCACGCTCAGTTTTGAAGCTTGCAAATTAGTCAAAAAAACCGATGATTGTCGTCCAAAAAAACTGATCTTCGCAATCTGATTTCTGACAAAAAATGGATAAAAAAAAATTCAGGAGAATATTCTTTTCCCGCACAGCTCTGCCCATCTGGCTTGCTCTGGCAACTTTCGGGCTGACTGAGCTGTTCGCCCGAAACCCCGGGGTTACCGAAACGGTATATTCCCAAACCATATATCCTGTTTTTTCCTTCTGCCTGTCGTTCCTGAGCAAATGGGTTTCCTTCTCGCTTGACGATGCGTTTTATGCACTGTTACTCGCATTTCTGCTTGTACTTATTGTTTTAGTCCTTCTCCGGAAAATAGCATTTGGCAAATTTTTGCTGTTGACGATCCAGACCATGGCGATCTGCTACGTGCTGTTTTACTGGTTTTGGGGTTTTAACTACTACCGCAACGGCATTAATCAGCGACTTGCCATCTCGAAATCGAAGCCCGATACGGTCATGCTTGTGCGTGTTCTCGAAGACCTGATTACACAAACCAACGAATCGTATTGCACTTACGAAAACGTGAACTATCCGACCATCGACTCTTTGGTTGAAGCCTCTTATAAAAAACACGCTTCGTTCCTGAAACTGAGTTATCCGCAGGGACATCGCCGCCCGAAATCCATTACATTGAGCCCGCTTTTTGCAAAAGCATCCATTGCCGGATACTACGGCCCTTTTTTCAGCGAAGTGCATTTGAACGACAGCCTGCTGGCCATCGAATATCCTCAAATCCTGGCTCACGAGTTTGCCCACCAGTTTGGTATCACCAGCGAAGCTGAAGCGAATTTCTACAGCTGGCTGGTTTGTTCGCAAAGCGACTCCAATCACCTGAAATACAGCGCCAACATCAGCATGCTCAATTATTTTTTATCTCAGGCCAAACACCTTCAAAATTTCCCGGATCTGGTTCATCAGATCAGAAAACCGGTCATCGAAGATATCCGAAAGGTTCAGCAACACTGGGAAAGGATGAGAAACGACAAGGTAGACAAGGCTGCCGGAAAAATGAATGATGTTTACCTGAAAACCAACAAAATAGAAAAAGGCATCGAAGACTATTTCGGGGTTGTTCAGTTTGTTATGGACTTTTCAACCGACTCGGTGGCTCAAAAAAGGCTGAACAACCGCAATCTCCAATGATCAAAAATCCGCGTCAACTGTTTCCTGTTGACAGTGATTAAAAACAGAACTCCAACAAAACTGAAGCACATGAAAATACACCCCATACACGCCGGAAATTTCAGCTGCGACGGCGGCGCGCTGTTTAGCGTAATCCCCAAGCCCATGTGGAACAAGGTTTATCCGGCTGACGAAAACAACATCGTTAAAATGACCATGCGATGTATGCTCATTGACCTGGGAGACCGGAAAATTCTGGTTGAAGCCGGAGTCGGAAACCATTATACTGAAAAAGTACGCCGGAACAACGGGCACGAAGAAACGGATGTCATTGAGAAATCGCTGGCCGGCAAAGGTTATTCCGCAGATGAAATAACCGATGTCGTTTTTACGCATCTGCACTGGGATCACTGCAACGGCGCCGTACTGAACAAAAACGGACAACTGAAACTCCAGTTTCCGAAGGCCACACACTGGTGCAGCAAACAGCAATGGGAACACGCCCAAATCTCGAACATCCGTGAGCGGGCAGCCTATTATCCTGAAATCCTCGAATTTCTGAGAGCCCAAGGCCAGATGCAGCTGATTGAGAATGAGGGTGAGATTTTCCCCGGAATTTCAGTCCGGATGTACGACGGGCACACTCCCGGACAGATGATTCCGTTCATCAATTCCGGAGAAAAAACATACGTTTACATGTCAGATCTGATTCCGACCGCTGCCAATATCCCCGTTGTGTGGCTGGCTTCTTACGATCTATTTCCGGTAACAGCCCTGGAGGAAAAAGAAGCTTTTCTGAGAGAAGCTGCCGGGGAGAATTACATCTTGTTTTTCGAGCACGACTTTTACACCGAATGTGCTACGGTTGAATGGACAGAGAACGGTCCGAAGGTGAAAGAAAAATTCAGCATAAAATTGTCGTAGTCCCGGTTCTCTTTTTTCTATTAATCCGGAACAAAAGATTGCGGGGCTATTTCACCAGCTCAAATTCGATATAGCCCCACTGCGGCACATCCAGCTTCAAGGTTCTTCCTTCAATACGGAAGGAAGTAACCCCCGAAAGCACTGATGCCAGTTTTCCGGAGAATTTACTATCGCAACAAGCTTCGGTACAGGCAGGTGCCCCAATCTCCAGTTGGTTACTTTTTTCTGAAATGAAACTTCCGCTGCAGCTGTTAATATCCAGTTTCAAACTGTAAGTCCCGTCTGTTTTAAATGTCAGCAAAACCGATGTATTCTCATTTTTGGGATAAGTGACAGATTCAAACGATATAAAATTTTTTGCCTCCCAGGTCTGGTAAAGGCTGTTTCCGGAACTCTCGTCTTTACCGCACGAAATCAGAATCAGTGAAAGGAACAGAACAGTCAGAATTGAAAAAGTTTTCATGGTAAATGGTTTCTCTGAAGACGAGATAAACGACACCCGGGTTGCGTTGACAAAAAAATCATATCAACCCCAAACTTCCGGCGTAACGAACAGCTTCCGCAGTATTGTTCACGTTCAGCTTCTCAATGATCCGCTGCCGGTGCGTATTGACAGTGTTCACACTGATAAACAGTTTATCTGCGATTTGTTTGCTGACTTGCCCTTTGCTTAGTAATTGTAAAATTTCCTTTTCACGAAAACTCAGTTTATGCCCCGCAATTAATTTTGTCGAAGGAAAATGATGAAGCTCACCGGTCAGTGTATTCACCAGACGGTACCGGCATAACGACTTCAAGTCCTGATCAGGCGACAAATCCATCACACTCATCGACAACCAGACATTCCCGTATTTGTCGAGCTCGAGCAATTTGTGTTGTTCAACAACACGCACATAATTTCCGTTTTTTCCGCGTGTCCGGTAATCCATGATGAGCTTTATAAACTTCATCTGCTCCCGCCATAACGGATCAACCCGCAGTATCAACCCAAAAAACTGCCAGGAAACCTGGTTTAAATGAGCCAAATCATCGGGATGCATTTGTTCGTTGATGTACTCATTCGCCGGCAAAAAGATCTTTTCCGGATCCCAGCCCAACAGATCAGAAAAGTTAGGAGAAAAGTAAACGT
>JAEUSS010000149.1 GCA_016788685.1 Prolixibacteraceae bacterium
CGGTGTAAGCAACAATCCGCTGACTTATATGGGGATGTAGGCAGCCGACCGCACCGCACAATCCTTGTTAAAAATGATCCGAATCAAAAAAGTCACAGTCAAGAAAAATACCCTCGTTTATTTAATCAATAAAAGCAAATAACATGAAAACGTTCTTAGTCATCCTAATTTCATTAGTAAGCAGCATTACATTCGCTCAAAATAGACTCACCGTATCCGATACAAAAACCAGCCATCTGGTTTGTCCAGATAAAGTCCAATATGTACAAGCCGGAGATTATTCGATTGTTCAGGCAGAGATTGTTCCAGAACTTTCAAACCTGATCCGTGTCAAAGCCGTGCAGCCTTTTGATAAACCTACCTCCCTGACCGTCGTTTGTGCTGACCAGATTTATTCTTTCGAATTACAGTATGGAAACGATGCACCGATCACGTACCCGATTGAAACTTTTGATTCACAAAAGGCCATGACTTTTTCCGGAAAAATGATGCCAGACCATTTGCTGAAAGACCTTTGTGATCAGGTTTTGGACAAACACAAAGTTCAGTTTAGAAAGCGCAAGACCGAAAAAGATGGGATTAAAATTCGGTTGAATTCCATTCACCTGAAAAACGATGCACTCTTTTTTGAGCTTCAGATCACCAACAAAACCAATATGGCTTATGATGTCGAAAGTTTTAATTTCTGGATCACCGATAAGAAAAAAGCCAAAGCAACCAATGTTCAGGAATACCAGGTTTTCCCGCAGTATCAGCAGAACAAGGTGCAGCGCATTCCGGGAGAAGTTACAGTTCGGGAAGTATTCGTAATCGAAAAAATGACTATTCCGGATCAGCGTATCCTGAAGATCGAACTCAATGAAAAAGCATTGGGCAATACTGGCCGAAAACTCACCTTCAACCTGAAAAACAAGGATATCCTTAAAGCCAGATCCCTGAAATAAATCAAGCGAGAGGAAAATTCAATCATAAACCACACACGTTTCTTTATCCTGCTTCCTGCGATTCCCCGAAAGGGGACGCAGGGCTTTATACCCTGAAAATGGAACACGAATCTCATGAACTGGTTAAATTGCATGAAGGCTTTCGGTTCTTCAGCTATGTACTTCTTTTTTTATCTATGTACCTGAACCAGTTGGGTTACTTTACCATGCACGGGTTACACATTCCGGCTTTTCATCCGCTGATAGCCAAACTGCAAAACCTGACATTTCTGGCAAATGTTTATAAATCAAAAACCGTTTGCCTGGTGTTTCTGGCCATAACTTGTGTGGGAACCAAAGCCCATAAGGATCGTGAACTCACCGTTTCTTCCATTGTCGCGCAGGTGGTGACCGGTCTGATTCTGTATTGGGGAAGCCTGGTCCTGTTTAAATCTTATCCTGTATCTTATCTGACCCTGACTTTCTTTGGCTTTGTTCTGTTGAACATCGGATTTGACAACATCTCCAAGCTGATCAACGTCAATCTGATGAAAGACCGTTTTAACGTGGAGAACGAGAGTTTCCCGCAAGAACAGATACTAAAGGAGAACGAATATTCGGTGAACCTGCCGACCCGGTATCTCTATAAAGACAAA
>JAEUSS010000199.1 GCA_016788685.1 Prolixibacteraceae bacterium
CTTTTTCCCTGTTTGGCAAGTTAAGCATTTCAATCTCAGCACCTACCAGGTCAATGTGAGACGGAATGAGGTCTAATCCGGGTATCTCTGTATTCAATATGATTTTTCGGGGGTCAAGCTCATCAACAATGCATTCATAAATGCTAGTCTTTACATTCCGCACGTCAAAACCCACTCCTGAAGTGGCATTTGCCTGAGGATCAGCATCAATTATCAATACCTTATACTCTAAAACGGCCAGACTCGCTGCCAGATTTATCGCTGTCGTGGTTTTTCCAACTCCTCCCTTTTGGTTAGCAAGCGCAATTACTTTTCCCATATAAAAAACTACTTATTTGGTATGATCCAAAGTTAATATTTAAAACAGAAACAGGTAGAATATATTTATTAATTAAACTTAATTGCATCCTATTTCACTACAAAACAAACAATTACACGTTATTATTCTTTTAAAATAAATCTTCTGCCAACAACCTGATCCTAATGCCCGATGTTGTGAACTTCAACCCTGTTTTCATAAAAAAACATACCGATCAGACAGGCAAGAACTAATAAATCAGTCTGCCAGAATTTTTTCAGCTTCTTTTTTTAACTGCTCCCGATCAACAGAAACAACGCCGAGCTTCTCACAAACCAAACCTCCTGCGAGATTTGATAACTGAGCCGTAAGCGCAGCAGACAGTCCTGTTGCTAGACATAAACTGGCCATGGCCACAACAGTATCTCCAGCCCCGGATACATCGGCAATGTTGCGGACTTCAGCCGGAAAATAATTTTGCATTTCACCATTGCTCACCCAAACTCCAAGCTCAGATAATGTAATAAGAAGCATGCCGATGTTATTCTCATTCTTAAAATTTTCTGCAATTGCTTTCAGCTCCTTCAAATCGGTCATTTCAATCTGCAATTTCAATCCGTCTCTAAACTCTTTGAAATTTGGTTTTAAGAGATCAATCTCCCGATAGTCATCAAAATTTCGAATCTTGGGGTCAGCAACTGTCAGTATATTCCTCGACTTTGCCAGTTCAACTACTTTTCGAATTAACCATGGCGTAATAAGCCCTTTGTCGTAATCGACAAAAACGACGACACTAATACGTTCGGTGTCAATCACTTTTACAATTTCAGCAAAAATATGCGCTTCAAAATCCGAATCCAACAGCGCAGAAACTTCTTGATCAACCCGTGCTACCTGTCTGTCTCCGCTATATATTCTGGTCTTAACCGTAGTCATTCGGCTTTTATCTGCAAACACTCTATCAGAAGACAAACGGTTCTCCTTCATCAAGTTGGTGAAAATCTTCCCGTTATCATCATCGCCAACAAACGTGATTAGTATAGGATTGGCACCCAATGCCTGAAGGTTAAGAGAAACATTTCCGGCTCCGCCCAATCTGGCTTCCTGCCTGATGACCGTTACAACCGGAACCGGAGCTTCTGCAGATATCCTGTCAGCCTTTCCCCACAGGTAATTATCAACCATAGCATCGCCAATAATCAGCACATTCAATTCAGAAAATTTGCTAAAAATATCTTCTATATCGTCCCTTTTCACTGCCTGATTTTTCGATGCGACAAAAGTAGTAAAATTAAATGCTAAAAAAATGACCCCAACCGCCAAATACAGACCCAATATTAAACACGAATGGGAACAATCCTTTACGGAAAGTTCCCATCCACTTTTGGTCAACCCGAAGGTTTTCCTTAGTGCCAGACTACGGTTATTGGAGCCGGCCGATTCATCCGGTTTCTTCAACCATCTTTCACAGCCTTAAGCTTTCCTGTAAGGCTTGTTACAGCATTACATTTCAGCCGTTCGTTCGACGCTTCCGGAGAATTGTCTTCCCGAACAAAGTCTCATCAGAGCCACCTTTGATTCAAAGGTTCTTACAAACCAATGACTGGTGAAAAACTACTGCTGATCCGAAGACCATTTCGTTTCCAGTGCGACCATGAAGTAACTATAGTTATTCTGGTCTCCTGCTTCTTTTGAACCAACATTTTAGTGAACGTTTTACCGATCATCCGATGTGTTGATGAACCGTTACATTTCTGCCTGGGTTCTGACCTCAGCTTTTCCTGAACGCGAATCCGAAGACCCGACTGATTGGAGCAACATACGATTAAGTACCTTTTTCCTTTCCATTCATTCAAAGCAGCTTTTTATCGCTCGTCTGATGATATAAAGTTAATACATTAAACACCCCAAAGTCAAGTGTTTTGGCAATTTTGATTAAACTTCTTTTTATCGGCAGTTATAAACAATTGTTGATAACCCTGAATTCCTTGCCACGAACAGTTCAGATAAACAAACCGTGTGAAAAACAGCCAGTTATTAACAGTTTTTGGTGTTACAGATTTCGTTCCGGAGCAATCCTCAGACAAA
>JAEUSS010000175.1 GCA_016788685.1 Prolixibacteraceae bacterium
AGTTCGGGCGCTGTCGGATTTTTACGGTATTGATTATTTCTGTTTCAGCTGCTGTCCGATCAGTTTTTTCAGTGCTTCAAAGTCTTTTTCTTCAAAACCGATGGAGCTGAATATAACTTTACCTTCAGGCGAAATCAAAAAATTTCGCGGAATGTATTGACTGGCAAATTGTGAATAAATTTTTCGTTCGGGATCAGGATAAAAGGGCATAGTAAACTTATTTTCTTCTTTAAACTTGTTAACCTGTTCCCAACTGTGTTCGCGTCCCAAAATCAGAAGTTCGAAATCCGGATTCTTCTTGTATTGGTCATAAATATCAGCTTGTATGTGTGGCAGTTCTTTACGGCATGGTCCGCACCATGTTGCAAAAAAAGTAATCAGAATAGTTTTGCCTTTCAGCTCAGAAATGCTTACGTTTTTGCCCGGACTTTTCTCAAATACAAATGCCGGAACCTGAGCGTTGATCTTTACCAAGGTCGTTTCTTCCTGGGCAAAGCCGGAAAAGCATGAAAATAACAGAAAAAACAGGATCGAATATTTAGAAAGCCTCATCGTTGATCGTTTTAAACGACGTTAAAGGTAAATATTTTCGGTAATTCATCGGGCTGGCGGTTGTATTTGTTAATATATTCAAAAGTATTTTTTATTATGTGGTCTTAAGACTATTTTTGAGGCGTGAATTCTTTCAGAAAGATATTGATTTTTGGGCTCACTGTTTTCTATTTGTTTTTATCCACCGGAGTGATGCTTTTTCAGACACATTGTTTGTGTTCTGATACCAGCCGCATTTCTCTGTATACAGCGGCCGACTCCTGCACTGAAACTATGCCGGAGCAGAATTGCTGCGGCGAAAGCGATGCCTGCGGGAGCATTTATTTAAACAAGGAGTCGCATTCTTGCGGTTGCGAAGATCCTCAGGCTACCTTTCTGAAACTGACTATTCATGTAGGTGGAGATTCTCATCTGGAATATCCTTTCGTTAAACAGCTCCTTTTAGCTAATGTTCCTGAAACAGCATCAGGATTGGATGTGGTTTCATCGGATAAACCTGTAACTTTTCCGTATTACTCGCCACCTGAAAATCAGTATTACGGCCGATATCTGATCAACTTTTTAAACCAGCGTAAAATCGCTCTTTTTGCATAATTGATTGACTGTTACGAGTTTTAATTCAATTATGAACTTCATTTATTTTGATGATGAAAAGAGTTTTTATTGCACTGGCCCTGTGCTCTTCATTGGCGGGCTTTTCAAATCCTATAAAAGGAACTGTATTTGGTATTGAAAATAATCAGAAGGTTGCATTACCTGGTGCGGCTGTTGTCTGGGCCGGAACATCTGTTGGTACCATAGCCGATGAAAACGGGATATTCAACATTCAGCCGAACAAAACAAATAAATCACTGGTAATCAGTTTTGTCGGATTTAAAACCGATACCATTCACTGGCAAGGCGAAAGTGTGGTTGATGTCGTTTTAAATAGAAACCAGGAACTGGACGAGGTGACTGTTGTCCAGAAAAATAAAGGAACTTACATTTCAAAAATTAATCCGATAAGTACGCAACACATCAACGGAGCCGAATTGCATAAGGCTGCCTGCTGTAATTTGTCGGAAAGTTTTATGACCAACCCTTCGGTTGATGTTTCGTACAGTGATGCAGTCACCGGGGCCAAACAAATCAAACTGTTGGGGCTCGACGGAACTTACTCGCAGTTACAAACCGAGAATTTCCCGAATTTACGGGGGCTGGCTACCAATTACGGACTGACTTATGTGCCCGGACCATGGCTCGAAACGATTCAGGTATCAAAAGGAGCCGCCTCGGTGGTAAATGGTTACGAGTCGATTACCGGTCAGATAAACGCCAATTTTAAGAAGCCGGATGCCGAAGAAGCATTTCACTTTAACTTGTTTGGTTCGGCTGAAGGGAAAACGGAGATTAACTCCAATTTTTCGGCAAAACTTTCTGACAAGGTGTCGACCATTTTCTTTGTCCACGGCGAACACTTCCAGAACAGGGTCGACCACATCAGGGACGGGTTTCTGGACGAGCCGCTCATCAGGCAGATCCACTTGTTTAACCAATGGAAATACAATTCAGGAACAGGCTTTATGGTTCACTCGGGGATCCGGTATCTGAATGAAAACCGTGTCGGCGGCCAAACTGCATTCCGGAAAAGTATGGAACGGAACACGCAGAACCCCTACGGAGTAAACATCGACAACGAACGTTTTGAAGGCTACCTGAAAGCTGGTTATGATTTCGAAAACCGACGCCATAGTCTGGCTTTTATTTCCAATTTTACTCATCATAAAATGGGCTCGTATTATGGCCTGAACAATTATTCAGGAAATGAATACACCTTGTATGGTAATTTGGTTCATACGCTTTCGGTCGATCCGACGGACGTACATACCTTGAATTCAGGGATCAGTGTAATGGTTGATCAGGCAGACGAAATTCTCGGTCAGGAAGAGATTAACACCAACTCGGT
>JAEUSS010000191.1 GCA_016788685.1 Prolixibacteraceae bacterium
CCAGCGGAGTCGTTATCTGCAAAGACGAAGCTGAGTGGAAACAACTTTTTGAGTTTGCTTCGGGCACGGGAATCGAAACCATCACCTGTGAGCCCGAATACGCCCACCTGAAATATGTCGATCAGCTGGCCAATCAGTACAAGATTGACGTAGCCATCCATAACCATCCGCAACCATCACTGTACTGGAAGCCCGAACTGTTTCTCGATGCCGTGAAAGGATTAAGCAACCGCATTGGCGCGTGTGCCGATGTTGGCCACTGGAAACGTATGGGTGTCGATCCGGTCGAAGCGCTCAAAATGTATGAAGGCCGTTTGAAAACGTTACATTTTAAAGATGTAAAAGAAAAAGAAGAGGGAGAGGAAGAACAGCACGATGTCATTTGGGGAACCGGAGTTTGCAATACCGAAGGCCTTTTGAACGAATTGAAACGCCAAAACTTCAAAGGATTATTTTCGATCGAATACGAGTATAACTGGGAAAACTCCGTACCCGATATCAAACAGTGCATCCTCAACTTCAATAAGATTGTCGACAAACTGTATTAACCTGAAAAAAACAGCACACTTGTCAGGCAGAACAAACTAATTCGGCTGCAAAACATCATAAAGGAGTTCTTTGAAGAACTCCTTTATGATGTGTTTAACCCATCAGACTGAAGTTTGGCCATGCAATTGAGCCACCCGCCAACATTTTACTCCAGGCACATATTGGTTGCAATTTCGGGAAGATATGTTTGAGCACGTTTTATCCGGATAAAACAGATTTTCTTCGCCTCAGCACACCCTACTATTTCTCGATCGTTGTTTTTGAATCCGTTATCCTCCGGCCGATCCCTTGCAGTCGGGTAATTTTTCCCGGGTGCCAGACTTTTTTTTTGGGAGGGAGGAAAACCAATCGGCTGCGCCGGAAGACCGATAGATTCATTTCTTTTTCTGGAAAACAGCAATGTCTTATTTACCAATCACCAAAGACTTCCCCGGCACTGCCCCACCGAACATTCATGAACGTTTAGTTATCCGGGCCCTGATCCGGCTAAGCGATACTGACGAGATACCAATGTAGGAGGCTATTTCTTTCAACTGAACCCTGCGGAAGAGCTCCGGCTCTGTTTCGAGTAACTTCAGGTATCGTTCTTCCGGACTTAACAAGATGTAATCCAGATGACGTTCTTCTGCCCTGATGGCTTCCCGCTCGGTTACGATCCTTGCCCAATTGGAAATCTCCAGGTCTTCCGCATACAACTGCTGAATCCTTGGAACATCAATCCGGAACAAAATACTATCTTCTAAAACGTGATAATTTTCATACCCTTTCTGCTGATAATAATAGCCGTAAGCTGAATTGATGATATCACCTTCTTTCGCGAACCAAAACGTAATTTCTTTATCCGGAGCATTTACAAATGCCCTGACAATGCCTTTTTGAATGATATACGCATTCCTGTCCAATCTCGAATCTGTTATCAACAACTCCCCTTTCCCGAAATGCACCGGAGAGAGCACTTCCTGCACCTTCTCCGATGATTTCTCCGAAAGCAAATCTTTTAGCGGTATTTGGGTTGGTTCTATGTTCAGCATTACGACAGTTGCATTAACGTTTCCATTTCGCCGGTGTTTTCTTCCACTTTTTCGCCGGTAATCACAAACCCTTGCTTTTTATAAAAATCTACCGACTTTATATTTTTTGAATATACGCCCAAGGTAAGCTGCGGGTATTTACGTTTTACAAACTCGATTAATTGTTTTCCAATACCCCGACCTTGCTCTTCGGGCTTTACAAAAATAGCCGCGATGTAATTGTCTACCATCGAAATAAACCCCAAGACTTCAGTCTCGTCCTGATAAACAAATGTTTGACTTGCAGGCAGGTATACCCGCTTCATGTCTTCTGTTTTTTCTTTCCAGTATTCTGCCGGAATAAAATCGTGTGCAACAACCGAGGCATCCAGCCAGATCCGGACAAGTTTGTCTAAGTCGTTTTCTGCAAAAGCTCTTATCATAGTATCTAAATTTATTTCCCGCAAAACTAACCGTTAATACCTGTGCTATACTTTACACAAGTTAAGTAATACTTTCATGTAACCTGAATATTGCACATGTTCTCCGGCTAAAGAAATATTTCATCACGAAAGAATCCTTGTCCGGCAATTTTCAACCGCTCTGTACGGTACAAAAAAACCGTCTCCGACGTATAGTCTGAGACGGTTTTCCGGCTGTACACCGATTCCTTTACTTCACGTATTCTGCGCTCTGCAGGAATTCGAGTGATTTCTGAACACTTTCAATCGGAGTGAAATTGTATTCTTCCACTTCGACAATAATTTTTTTCACACCTGATTTCTCAGCATTCTCGAATATCGGTTTAAAGTCCATTACACTTCCGGCTCCGCCCAGTTCGGCTTTGTCTTTCACGTGCCACAACTCGAAACGACCGGGATAGGCATTAAAATAATCAACTGCATTTTTTCCGCCCACGGTAATCCAGTACAAATCAAGCTCAAACATCACTTTGGCCGGATCGGTATTTTTCAGCAGGTAGTCATAAATAATCTGACCTTCCAGCTCTTTGAATTCACCGTCGTGGTTATGATATCCGAAACGGATTCCGGCGGCATTACATTTTTCGCCAACAGCATTAAAATAATCGCAATAACGCTGAACGCCTGCAAGACTTTCATAGCCTACTTGATCCATAAAAGGCTGAACAATGTATTTAACTCCGGCGGCCTTATGTGCGGCAATACACGTATCCCACCAAGCCATCGATGCATCCCATCCGGCAGAATCAGGAACAGCTTGCCCGCAATGCGAAGCGTAAAAATTCATTCCGTTGGCATCTGCCAGAGCTTTAAACTCTGCAGGATCCATTCCGTAGAATTTACCATCGGCATAACCGGCAGCTTCAATGATTTTGTAGCCCATGGCGCCAATTTTTTCAATAGTTCCTTTGGCATCATTCTTCATGTCTTCGCGGACCGACCACAACTGCAGGCCTACTTCTTTTGCAGGCTTGGAAGGGGTACACGACAACATTCCTCCGGCCACAAAAACAGCCAGCACAATGAAAGTCAACGACTTTCTTACATTTAATTTTAAACTCATGATTAAAATTTTAGTTGATTGAGATTGAATAATATTTGGTTGATCTTCAAACCTGATCAAAAATAGCTTCAAAAAGCCAATACTGAAACAGATTGTCTGATTTTGTTTCTGTAAAAAATACAAATTCAAGGTATATCAACTACCACAGTTCGCTATCCTGATAGTCCCAATCCAAAATACTTGCGACCAAAGGCAAAACGTGGGCAGCCATCTTCTTTTGCCCGCGGTAATTCGGATGGGAATCTGACCCCAGATCTTTCTCCGGATTCAGCAGATAAGTCGGTATACCAACAAAATAGACATTTTTCTTTTGATAAATCGTCCTGAAATCTTCAACCATTTCTTTCACGTACGAAAAGCAAGGTTCGTCAATCATAGGGCCGACCACACAAAAAACAGGCAACTCGCCGTATTGCTTACGTACTTCGTTGATGAGTTTTTCGTATCCGGCTTTAAAAACATCCTTATCCGGAAATGGCTTTGTAGTAAAATCGTTAGTACCCAAATTAATTACTACAGCATCCGGCTTCCATTGCTTAAAATTCCAGACCGGCTGTTCTTTTTCGTCATAAACGCGGTTAAACCGGTCGGGCATTGCACTGGGAGATACTTTTTCTTTGTAGCCGTAGTTACGTACCACCCCCAATCCAGAGTGCGCTACAATATGGTAATCAGCTTTCAACGCCCGTGCCATAATCGAAGAGTAACTCAGGTAATTGTTTTCAGTCGAAGGTTTCCAACGCTCAGTTTTCGAAAGGCCTTCCGTACCGTAACCGCAGGTAATCGAGTTACCGATGAATTCAATTTTCCGGGTTGGAACGTCCTTCCATGGGAGCAACTCTCCGTTGTCCGGAATCAACACCCCTTTAAATGTTCCGGTTCCCTGATTTCCTTCTGTCCGCTTGTAAATCTGCACGCGGTGAATCTGGGTCCCCAGTCCGCTGGCGATAACCAAAGTCGTGTCGCTTTTCACATCAAACGTTTTTGAAGGCTGATCGTCAATAAAAACATTGTAATAATTATGCCCGGTGTCGCTCATTTTTACCGCACACTCCGACCCCCGAAAGCGAAACTGAATGTACACGCCAGACCAGTCGTAACTAACTTCTTGCGGGTTACTGAAATCAAAACGCCCGACATAGCGAATTGCCTCGTGGCTGGCCGGAATTAGTCTGGTTTGCGCAAAGCCGCTTGAATAAATCAACAAAAAAACAATTGCAATACATAATCTTCTCATTTCTTAATCTATTTTAGTTTTCAAAAAAAGGCATCAAACAAAGAACACCCCAAACACCTGGCAGTTTCATAATTGTTGTCCTGACGAATATTCCCATTTTTTTCTTGGGCTACAAAATTACAAAACCCCCTTAAAGATCGGGTAAGCCGACACTCCTTTGAACAAATTATTTCCGTTTCCTGAACGTAACACGCATCATGCTCAGTTATTAGTCTCAAATATTCCTGAGAATGCAACAGAATCTGCTCGAACCCTAATGATTTACCAACAAAGTATTGCCTTTTAACTTCATTTTATCTAGTTTAGACATTCCAAAAAACAATTAAAAAATGATCAAATCATCTGAACTCATCATAAATGCTGATGGAAGCATTTTCCATTTACACCTCAAACCCGAACAAATTGCCGACAACATCATCTTGGTGGGCGACCCCGGAAGGGTCGAGCTAATCAGCAGTTTGCTGACCGACATTGAATTTCAGGTAAGTAACCGCGAATTTGTGTCAACCACCGGAAAATACAACAACCAGCGTATTACGATCGTTTCAACCGGCATCGGCACCGACAACATCGACATTGTAGTAAACGAACTGGACGCGTTAGCCAATATCAACCTGACCACCCGCGAAATCAACCCGGTTCACCGCAAACTGAACTTTGTGCGAATCGGAACTTCTGGCGGACTTCAGGATTATTTGCCGGTAAATTCGTTTGTCATTTCACAAAAAGCAATCGGATTTGACGGATTACTGAATTTTTATGCCAACCGCGATTCGGTTTCGGACCTGCCTTTTGAGGACGCTTTCAGAAAGCATACCGGATGGGGCAAACAACAAACTTCACCATACGTGATCGACTGCTCGGAGCTATTGTTTACGAAAATGCACAAAGACGATACGATTGCCGGAGTCACTATTTCAGCTCCCGGTTTTTATGGCCCGCAAGGCCGGGTACTTCGCCTGCCCCTCGCCGACCCGTTATTAAACGAGAAAGTAGAGTCTTTTACATACAACGGACACAAAATTACGAATTTCGAAATGGAGTGTTCAGCCATTTACGGCCTCTCCAAACTGCTCGGGCACGAAGCGCTGACCATATGCCTGATCATTGCCAACCGCGTAAAGAAAGACGCCAATGCCGATTATCATCAGTCGATGGAAACACTGATTACAACTGTTCTGGAACGACTAACCAGTTAACACCCCCAAACATGAACGAGAACAGACTGGACTCGCTGATTATGTTACTGGATGACCCGGATACTTCGGTTTTTAGTATGGTTCAGGATGAACTCCTGAAAGAAGAAGTAACCGTAGTCAACCATCTGGAACGCGTATGGGAAACCAGTCTTGACGAATTGGTTCAGAAAAGAATCGAGCTTATTATCCGGAAAATACAGTTAAATGATACCAAAGAGAAGATAAAAAACTGGGCCAATCAGGACAAAATCGACCTGTTTGAAGGCTTCTTTTTAATTTCGCGGCAGGAGTATCCGGAACTAAAACTTAAATACATTCAGCAACAACTCGAAAAAATAAGGAAAGATATCTGGCTCGAATTCCGGAATTCGCTGACATCACTTGAGAAGATCACGATTCTCAATCATATTTTTTACCACCACTACCGTTTTAAGATTGATAAAAACAATGGTGACTTGCCTCAACACAGTTACCTCAACCGGGTTTTAGACACCCGCAAAGGCAATCCGGTATCGATAGCCATTTTATACCTGCTTGTGGGCCGGCTGCTCCAACTTCCGCTGCATTACATCGATTTTCAGGATAATCCGCTAATCGGCTATTTCGATCAGGACATTGCCCGGTTAAGCCAGGAAAATACCGATAACGCTGCCATTTTCTACATCAACACATCCAACCAGGGAGCCATTATCGGCCCCAAAGAATTAGATTACATTCAGCATCCGACGGAGCCGGCTCAACCAAAGAAAACCTCCGAACCTTGTTCCGACCGAACCATCATTAAACGACTGGCAGAGCGGCTCGCTTTATCCTATCAGCAAATCGGAAATACTGAAAAGGTAACTACCCTGAATGAGATTATTCACAATCTCTAGTCAGGATAAGGGGCAACCTGTTGTTATCCGTTGAAGCCACAGAACGCCGGATAAAAGCCGGGCGGCAAAATAAATAATCCGGCAGTCACCATCTTCCGAAGAACCATCCGGCAGCTTTTTTCTATATTTGGGCCTTGTAAATTCTTAAGCAATTGCCCATGTTATATACCATCACGCTGATTTTGT
>JAEUSS010000210.1 GCA_016788685.1 Prolixibacteraceae bacterium
GGAACAAGAAAATGAGATTAAAATATAGTCAGGGAAAGAATACGGGAAATCCGGAGGCACTTGAACAAAAGCAAAAAGGGTCAAACTGAATCTTAAACAGTTTAACCCTTCTTATTGTCGGGGTAGTAGGATTCGAACCTACGACCCCCTGGTCCCAAACCAGGTGCGCTAACCGGACTGCGCTATACCCCGAAAAAAATCCTAATTTTAATATAATGCGGAGAGAGGGGGATTCGAACCCCCGGTACAGAATGACCCGTACGTCGGTTTAGCAAACCGGTGGTTTCAGCCACTCACCCATCTCTCCTTGGTATTGTAACAGAATTTAATCTATTCCAGTTTTTCAATTTTCAGTAGCAGCATCTTTCGATTTGGCTACCCACTCAGCCTTTGCGAATGTGCGTGCAAATATAGAACTACTTTTTTCTTTAGCAAAACAAATCCAACAAAAATCTGGTGTTTTTTCAATGTTTTTTGATATCCGGAGTATCGGGAAAGCTTTGTCAATTGGCATTATTTTACGGGTTATCGGCTAAAAAGTTTTGGCGCAAAAAAATATGATCCGTAAGCATTCTGTAAATCAGCCAGATATTGACAACATGTTATTAAAACCCTTACTTTAATTGCATAATTGATACCCGGAACTTATCTTTGAAACAACAAATCGTTCTGTCACATATGTCATAAGATATGGTCCGCATTAATTCTACGTTTGGAAAATTCAACATTTACAATTGACCCGAGTAAGCTTTTGACTGCTAAAACAGGCCTAGTATCGCGAAAGCGTGAGTAACTCTGTTACCGTTGGAAGTTTGATCAGACAGGCACTCAAATCCTATTTTATCTGGGATTTTTACATTCGAATTAATGCGGATTCTTTTTGCCCTTTCTTCACGTATACCGAAACAATCACCATTTGTTCCAACGACGACCAAGCCAGTATAAGACAATCAATCCGGACAGGAATGCACTGATTCGTCCGAGGAAGTCGCCATAAATGGTATAAAATGTAATCTGGTCATCCATCAGCACTGAAGCACTAAGCGCTTCAGAAGTACCTGTCCCGGATTGCATCTGTACATCTCCGCGTTGATTTATAACCCCTGAAACACCCGTATTGGCACAACGCACAATACACCTTCGGATCTCAACAGCACGAAGCCGGGAATAGCTAAAATGCTGCCAGGTTCCCGGAGAGAGCTTCCACCATCCGTCATTGGTTAGTACGACCAACAGGTCCGCCCCTTTTTTCACCAAGGTGCCCGAGTATTCACCAAATACCGATTCAAAACAAATGATCGGGCCGATTTTGGTCGCCCCCTCTCCTTTGAACAAAACAGGTTCGGTTGCCGCAGCCAGACTCCCGCTTGTTCCGCCTAAATGGAGCACAAACTCTCCTAAAAAACCCAAATACTTCTGAAACGGCATTCGCTCGACCCCGTTTACCAGAATAGTCTTATGACTGATCTGAACATCCGATGTCCGGTCAATCATCAGCGCCGAGTTAAAAACATCGTAAAAACTACCGTCAGCTGATCGGCGGGCAGTTTCAGAAATAACTTCACCTGCTCCAGATTTACGCTTGGTAATGGCACCTGCAACAAACCGAACTTTGGGATGATTTTTAATAATTTCAGAAAAGAGAAGCAACGATTTATTCTGCATCATCAACGAATCTTCCCACATTGGCGGCAAGGCCGTCTCCGGAGCCAGAATTAAATCAGTTGAATCATCGACCTTTGATCTGGCCAGCAAGACTAACCTGCCAACCTGTTCTTCGGTACTCATTCCTGAAAATTTTTCGGTGTACGGATCGATGTTGGGCTGCAACACCACCACGTTCAGGGGCATTCCTTTTTCTGAATAACTAAAATACAGGTACTGCGACAACGAAATCGGGAAAACGATCACCCCAACAGCCAAACCTGCCGACTGAAGCAATTTAAGTGAGGCCTGGCTTCTCAAATCTCTTATTACTATAAAAACAAAAAAATTAGACAACAAAATCCATAACGAACCGCCCAATACACCAGTAAATTCATACCATTGGATCAGCTTTACTGAACTGGCAAAACCATTTCCCAAAGTCAGCCATGGCCACGGAATGGCCCATCGATGATGAAGAAATTCGAAGGTCAGCCAAAAAGCAAACAGAGCCAACCAAGAAGATGCAGTCCCCAACTGCCGCCGCACAAATTCCCGAGATGTCCAAACAACAGCCATCAACAAGGCGTTGAGCACAATAACAAGCAACATTCCGGCAAGCGAAACGTAGGCTATCCACCAGGTTGAAATCACATTCCAGATCAGAAAAGTGACGAGTGCAGGACAAAAGAACGCCCGAAGCTGTTTATCCTGCTGCCCGAACAACCGATGTTCGGCTAGCATCAACGGGACAAAAGCAAAAAACAGACTCCAGCTCTGCCCGGGAAACATCCAAGGTAAGCTCAGCAATATTCCGGAGGCAGCCGAAAGAAGATAAGTTTGTTGTTTTAACATCAGGAGTATGCTAACAGTGCCGAAAGTTGTTCTGCCCAATATCCGAAGCTACTAAAGATTATTAATTATTATTCCCTGATTTCTCTTTTTGCCTGACCGGTCAAAAACCAGCTCGATTTTTCCAACAGTCAGCGCAGCCCAACCAGCCTGATTAATCATAACAGACTCTCCGGATGCATTTTTTACAGTTACAGGTTTCTCGAGAAAGGAATGGGTATGGCCCCCGATTATCAGGTCGGTATAACGGGTCTGGGGAGCCAGAACGGTATCGCTGATTTTCTTGTGCTCGTATGAAAAGCCAAGGTGCGAAAGACAGATTACCAAATCGCAGCTCATCTCTTTTTTGAGCATAGCTTCCATCCGGAGAGCGGTTTTCAGCGGATCGGAATAACGGGTATTGCCGTAGTTGAGTTTACCAACCAAACCGCTCAGTTCAATACCTAATCCATAAATTCCGATTTTTATTCCTCCCTTTTTCAGGATCAGGTGATCTTTGATGTGTCCGGCTAAAACAGTATCCGAAAAGTCGTAATTACTCGAAACGATCGGGAAACTGGCATTCTTAAGAGCCGACAGAATATCTCCCAGCCCGTTATCAAACTCATGATTCCCGATGGTTCCGGCATCATACCCCATCTGGCTCATTACCTTCAGGATCAGATCGCCCTTAAAATAGTTGAAATACGGAGTCCCCTGAAACATGTCGCCGGCATCAAGCAGCAACAGATTTGGGTTTTCTTTCCGGCATTGACTGACCAGAGAAGCAACCCGGATTAGTCCGCCTTTCCCTGGAAATTCAGCGTGATCTGCCGGAAAGGGGTCTATATGGCAATGCATATCATTGGTGTGCATTACTGTTAACTTCACCAGTTCGCCCGAAGCAAACAGTTCTTGCGGAATAAGTCCCAGCGTTAAGGCTCCGCCGCCAAACAGCGATTGTTTTAAAAAAGTTCTTCTATTGCTCATTATAAATCCTCCCATCCTCTTTTACATCAATTACACCGTTCTTTTTATAGCGCTCACTCAAAGCCTGAATTAAAACATCTCTTATTTTAAGCTTTGTATTAATCCGCTCTGCCGGAGCCGAAAGCATACTCATCTGATCGCCTCCGTCAGCAATATAATCGTTGGTGACCAGCCAATACATTGCTGAAGAATCAACAGCCTTACCGCCAACGGTCAAGGTTCCAGGCTTACCATCGCGGATTCCCAGCTTGAGACCTGCGACTCCTTCTCCACCCCTTGCAGCAATTCGTTCAGCCATTTTCAAAATAGACTCTCCGGAGACTTTAACCAACACAATTTCGTTTTCGAACGGCATCACCTCAAAGATACGGCCTACTGTGATCTCACCTTGCGGAAGCGAGGCTCTGATTCCTCCATAATTAACATAGGCGGCATCGGGTGTTATGTTAATATTATTTTTCACGCAGTAGCTGGCAGCATACTCCAAAATCACATCCGACACCAGATTGGTTAGTTTACTTTCAGGCTTATCTTTGACCAGCGCAGCAGAACTAACCGCAACCAGCTTCGACATATCGTTCTGAATGCTGTCCCGGTAAGGCTTTACAATTGTCTGTGCCAGCGAGTCGATAGCCGCAGTCTGAGCGTTAACTGCAATGTTTTTTGTATTAATCTGGCTGACTGTTAAATGCTGCGAGCAGGAAAATAATAATAAAACAACAAAAATACTGAGTAAAGAATGACGCATTGAGTTATATTTAGAATTGAAATTCTTTATGAGTCCGGTGATACACCAACGATAAAGATAAGAACAAAATACATTAAAATTCATTTGATACAAAAATAGAAAAGCTGATGTTCCAAATCATAAAATCTGCATTCTCCAACCAACATTCACTAAAAATACTATCCGTCGCTATCTTCTTTTCGCTTTGTATCCATTTACCGGCACAGGAATATCAAACCGTAAAAGCAGCCAAAGGTGATGGAATATATTCTGTACTGAAAAAAAACGGATATTCTCCGGCTCAATTTCTGAATCCGTTCATTGAGCTGAATAAATCAAAACTGGGAAAAGACAACACCCTGATCATCGGAAGAACTTATCGTCTACCCCTGAAAGATACCACCACCAGTGCCATACCAAACAAAGTCTCTGCTCCTGAAAAAATTCAGCCAAAACCGAAAAAGCTGGTTTATGAGATTTTTGGCAGCAAATACCGTGAGATCACTGTAAAAAATCAGGACCTTGACGGAGCTACATATTACCTGATGAGCGGACATGGCGGCCCTGATCCGGGAGCCATAGGAAAACTCAACGGCCGCTTGCTTTGTGAAGACGAGTATGCCTATGATGTAACTCTCCGCCTGGCACGCGGCCTGATTGAATGCGGGGCTGCGGTTTATATGATCATCCGGGATCCCAACGATGGCATTCGGGACGAATCGTTTCTGACTCCGGACAAAGATGAAGTTTGTTATCCCGACAATGAAATTCCGCTGAGCCAGCTGGCCCGTCTCCAGCAAGGTACTGAGGCTGTGAACCAATTACACACCCTGAACAAAAATAAATTTCAGCGGCTGGTCGTCATCCATGTTGATTCGAGAAGTACTAAAGAAAATATCGATGTTTTTTTCTATCACGACAAAGGAAGCAACAGCGGCAAAAGGCTGGCCAATACACTCATGCAGACATTTATGCAAAAGTACGCCACCCATCAGCCCAACCGGGGCTACAACGGAAGTGTTTCGGAACGAAACCTGTATGTCATCAAAAATTCGATCCCGCCTTCCGTATTTATTGAATTGGGAAACATCAACCACACGCGCGATCAGCAGCGCTTTATCATACCTGACAACCGTCAGGCTGTTGCCAACTGGTTGCGCGACGGATTGATTGAGGACTATAAAAAAAGCATCAAATGAGCACGCCCGTTCCGGAAGGAAAAATACTGGTAGAGTTTGACGGCATGTGCATTTTATGCAGCCGGACTGTCAGGTTTATCATGAAAGCTGACCGGAAAAAGAAATTCATATTTCGTACCTTACAGGATTCTTCCGGAAACGGAACATTTGAAACCGTAATTATCTCGGACAGCAAGGCCAGCTACCGCTATTTTGATGCCATACTGAAGATTGGAAAAGAATTAGGAGGGATCTACAAATCTGTCCTGATTTTTAAAGTCTTGCCCCGAAACTGGAGACTTTCGCTGTATCTGTGGATTGCTAAAAACCGGTTCCGCTGG
>JAEUSS010000235.1 GCA_016788685.1 Prolixibacteraceae bacterium
TTCTTTCAGATCGAGGTAAATGCCGATTTTTCCGCGGCACAGCTGCAGGATTTCATCGATCGTCGGAATCCGTGTCCCCTTCCATTCAGGCCCTAACTTTTCGCCGATATCCATCTGTTTGATTTCGGCCAGCGTATAATCTTTTACCTTGCCCGTCTTTCCAACGACATATTGATCGACCGTAGCATTGTGAACGTTTACAATTTCCCCGTCTTTGGTCGCACGGGTATCGATTTCAACAAAATCGCAACCCAGCTCAATCGCCTTCTGAATAGCTTCCAGCGAATTTTCAGGAATGCCTGTATGTACGCCCCGATGCGCAATCACATACACATTGCCGTTTACGGGTTTGCTGAAATATTCAGGCTGAGCACACAACCCGCCGGAAAACGTCAGAAAAAAACAGACAACGGACAAAAAGAAATAAAGCTTGCTGAACGGAGATTTCATGGACTGTGCTTTAGAAATGAATCGATGCGCTGTTTCACATTTTGCCTGATGTTCATCCAAAACAGGTTATAATCGTACACGTGCAGGTTTCGGAGTTTTTCAGCTTTTTCTTCCAGATTAACAGGAGTTTCGATCCAAAGAATTTTGGAAGTTGGTTCAATTCCGGCGCTCACCGTA
The DNA here is from genome assembly GCA_016788685.1 of Prolixibacteraceae bacterium. GTDB lineage: Bacteria > Bacteroidota > Bacteroidia > Bacteroidales > Prolixibacteraceae > Aquipluma. The sequence continues at coordinate 628 of JAEUSS010000235.1, forward strand.
TGCGGAACAATCGTTTCAAATCCGGCCATGATACCCTGATGAAGTTCAGGCGAAGCCCATGCTCCGGAAGTTGACCAGGTCAGCGGATTGACACAAACCGAGTTGCCGTTTTCTGCAGCAACGCCGCGCGGAATTTCTCCTTTGGCATAACTGCGCCACCCGACCACACATCCGGTCTGATCAGGCCTTTCACCCACCGGAACTGTTTTAAATGCATTCTGTTCAATCTGGTAACCCACCACGTAGGCACAAACCAACAGTTTCCGCAACGGCTTTCCGTCGAAAAACTCCTGAATCAAACGGATGGCATGCAGGCTTCCCTGCGAATGAGAAGCTATAATAACCGGGCGGCCGCTGTTTTCGTGCTTCAAATACCATTGAAAAGCTTTTTTCACATCGCTGTACGCCAGATCGAATGCCTGCCGGGCACGTGGCGATTGGCGGACATAAAACGATTTCATGTTGGCCTGACGGTAGCGCGGTGCAAAAATCCTGCAACTTCCGTTAAATGCGGTTGCCTGAAAAAGGATTGATCTGCTGTCCGTCCTCCGGTTCACCTCAACATCGGTCAGGTCGGCATTCCAGGCTGCGGTTTTTGCATCTCCGAAAAAGGAAGTGGGATGAATAAAAAACACATCAGCACGCTCATCCCGGACTTCATCTTTCAGAAAAACGGGAATGCTGTCGGCGGAATCTGTTTGATGCGGCGATGCGGCCCAGAACTCCGGCTTATTGTAATCGGGTACAGGACCGGTATGGGGTGAGGCACGTTCATCCAGGCGATTTTCAGCGACTTTGCGGATCAGTCTTCCGTTTTGGGCTTCGGCAGAAATGAAAAAGGAAACAGAGATAATCAGAAAAACCAGTATTTTTTTCATCGCCAGTCGTTTTTATTTATCTGCACCAATTCGCAAATTTTCATTCCCGAACCCGCTTATTTTGCCGAATATATCAGAGATTAACAACCTCACCTGTTTTTGCCGACAGATAAGCCGCATCGACAATATCAAGGATAATTTGTCCCTCAGTCAAACCCGGAACCGGTTGTTTTCGTGACCGGATACAGGCGGTGAAATGCTCCATTTGCCGGGTATACATCGATTGGTCACAATGCTCTTTCTTTTCAGGCAATTTAGCCTCAAATTTACCGGGAAGCCCTCCTACTTTGTATTTCAGGTAAGTCGGAAATACATTGGCATAACCTTGGGTTCCGTACAGTCCGGTAGCTGCTTCGGGCCCGTCCATGTGAGGTTGCCACCAGCCGCTTTCAATAATTGTTTCAGTACCGTTATCCCATGAAATCAGGATAATTCCCGAATCGTCCACATCAAAATTGCCGTAATAGGTTCCGATTTTGGCATAAACCTTTTTGGGCTTCGGATCACCCAAAATATACCGGACCGTATCTATCGCATGAACGCCCATATCGGCCAACGCGCCCCCTCCGGCCAGTTCCTTTTGCGAAAACCAGCCTGCGGGTCCCCAATTTTCGTGAATTCCGTATCCTTTGGTCTTAACAATCGCTCCCAGCTGGCCGGAATCGACAACCCCTTTCACAAAGTTGACATCGGTATCAAAACGCCACATGTGACCAACCATGACCAGTTTGTTCCCGGAGTCAGCTGCTTCTCTGATTGCGAGGCCTTCTCCGGCGCTCATGGCCATTGGCTTTTCCAGAAATACATCCTTCCCGCTTTTCAGGAATTGAATGGCATAAGGCGCATGAAATTTATTCGGGGTAGCAATAACCACCGCGTGGATGTCAGTCCGGCTTGAAACCGGATCAATACTGTCATATGCTTCGGCAATGCCATATTTGGCAGCAAATTCCTGAGCGGCCGGTAACGGAACAGCAACCACTGCGGCAATTTCCACTCCGGGGATAGACTGAAGCCCGCGCGCATGGTAATTGGCAATATAACCGGCTCCGATAAGTGCTACTTTGATTTTCTCCATATCATCCAGTATTAAGGCTATAATAATCCGGCGTTATCGTAAACTTTGCGAATGGCAGCTGCAACCAAATCCATGTCAGCTTTTGTTCCCATCAGTATTTTATGGTGGATGCAGGCAGAACCCTGAAAGTGAATGTGATCGCAAACGGGCAATTCGAACCGGGCAGGATCAATAGCAGCCCAATAGGCTTCGCTTAGCTTATGGCGCGCTGGTTTGGTGAGCGGCGCGTACAGCGAACATTTATTCAGCGGAATATAGCTGGCGGCTACTTCAATCCCGAGTTCGGCCGTCAGTGCAGCCCTGAATTTCGGTGCCGGCAAACCTTTAAATTCTTCCTGATTATACCTGAAAGCAAAATTGAAATAGGCTTCTTTTGTTTCGCGCGGATCACGTTTCATCGGTTTTACTCCGGGAATACCGGCCAAAAGCGTATTCAGGTAAATGGCGTTGGTATCCCTTACCGCATTTTGTTCCGGCAATCTTTTCAAGCCTTCAATCAGGATAGCAGCCTGAAATTCAGTCATGCGGTAATTTCCGGACTGAAGAAAATTTCCGGCGTCAAAATAAACTCCTTCGCCTTTATCAGCACCGCCCGCACTCGCAGGTTCGGGACGGCGGCCGCAATTGCGCAAGGCATCCAGTTTTTCGTACAATCCGAAGTTATTCGTAGTAAGCGAACCACCTTCGCCGGCAGTTAAGTGTTTCGACAACTGGTAACTGAAACTGCCGATGTCGCCAATACTTCCGGCCTTTTGGCCGTTCCACTCGCCGCCGTGCTTGTGCGCGCAGTCTTCAATCACATAAAGCTTATGCAGCCTGGCAATCCGCAGTATTTCATCCATATCGGCAAAACTTCCGTAAAGATGCACCGGAATAATAGCCTTTGTACGCGGAGTAATGGCTTTTTCGACCTCTTTCGGATCAATGCACCAGGTGTCTTCACAAACATCAACCAGAACAGGCGTAGCGTTCACATCCAGAATTGTGGCTGCGGTAGCCTGCCAGGTTAATCCCGGAATGATCACTTCGTCGCCTACCCCGATGCCGCAGGCTTCGAGCGCCATTTGTAAAGTTACCGTTCCGTTGGCTGCCGAAACAGCATATTTCGTTCCGGTAAACTCAGCAAACCGTTTATTGAACTCGGTTTCCTTTGGGCCGTTGTACGACCAAACCCCGCTGTTCAGTACTTCGAGCAAAGCTTTTTCTTCATTCTGGTCCCAAACCGGCCATTTAGGCCAGGGATTTAATCGGGTGTCGCGAACCGGGATACCTCCCAAAATTGCTAATTTGGCCATAGTCGTTTCGTTTTAAAGGGTTACTGATTATTTTTCTTCAGGCTGATTGTTTTATTCTTAATCAAGGGTTTGGCCCAAAAACTAATACTCAAAATGTAAGCAAGAGTCAGAAACACAAACGCCATTCCTCCCCTTAAGCCGATCAGGTCGCCCAGGATTCCGACAATAAGCGGAACTACCGCTCCGCCAAGTATTCCGGAACAAAGTATTCCGGAGAAAGCTCCGTGATTACTCTTCAACGAATTCAGAGCCAGCGAAAACACAATTGACCACATCACTGAAGCAAAAAAGCCAACTCCGATAAAACCGTAATAAGCGGTCATTCCGTCGCTGGTTATTAATGCAGTAGCCAGCGACACCATGGCTGCCAGAGTAAATATGCGCAGAACCAACTTGCTGTCCATCAGTTTCAACAAACCCAGGCCAAGGAAACAACCAACGGTCAGCAAGCCCCAGAACCACGAAGTAGCCTTCGCTCCTTCTACTTCGGCACTCATACCGTGGTATTCTTCCAGAAATTTGGAAATCCAGCTGGCCACCCCTTGTTCGGTACCTACGTAAGCAAATATTCCCAGGAAAAAGAGAATGACGGTTTTGTTCCGGAGCAACTCTTTAATGGTGCTGAAATTGCCAACCTTTTCATCTTCGTTCAGGTCAACCTTCGGGAATTTGGAGAATAGAATTACGATGACCATAGCAATGGCAATTAACGCGAAGATCCAATAAATAGATACCCATTTCAGATTTTCGGGAACCAGGCTGTCCAGGGTCGACAAAAGTATATTCGAGGTATTTCCGGCAGTAAGATTTGTAACCAAATAAGAATAAAGAAGCGGACTGAGAAACGATGCCCCGCCAAAAAACAACTGGGCCAGGACCGAGGTAAAAGCAAAGTTCTCTTCACCTCCTGAAACCCGCAGCAGCGGATTGATAGCCACCTGTAATACAGCCATTCCCATCCCGATTAAAAACAGGGATGCCAGATAAACTCCGAAGCTTGGGAAAAAGGAAAACAAAAAAGCCCCGAGTGTGGCCAGCAGAAAAGCTCCGGTAATTACTTTTTTCTCTTTATACCGCTCGGTAAGCATTCCGGCCGGAACAGACATGACTCCGTATGCAATGAAAAACGAAAAATTCAAGAGCCCTGCCATTCCCTTGCTGACACTGAACCCTTTAATCACTTCTGGAATTAAAGGCCCTATAATATTGGTTAGAAACGAGATAACAAAAAAGATAAAAAAGATCAGGACTACAATGAAATAATTTCGTTTCATGGTTCATCAGGTTAGATAACATTTTTAAAGATCAGCGATGCTGCGCCCAGGCATCCGGCCTGATTGCCCAGCGTGGCGGCAACCACATCGGTATTGGCAGCACAATCGGGCATGGCATAACTTAATGC
>JAEUSS010000284.1 GCA_016788685.1 Prolixibacteraceae bacterium
AATCTTTTCACAATCTTTGTTTTACAAACTTGAAAGCATTAAAATATTTAAATATATGGAAGTGTTGGCGGGGAATACTGTTGGTTTTGAATTTTAAGCCTAAAGTCAGCAATCCGCTTATTTTGCATTAATTTTGATTGAAAATGGACCGTATTGCCGCTCTCTTTTTTGCCTTTCTACATGTTATTTTAACGTTAAATTCGGCAGCCTCAGTCAAGGCCGCTGATTTCTACTACGAGAACGCCGTCTACCGTGAAGAGATTAAATCTGTTCAGTTGTATCGCGATGGAAATGAACTTTCAAATCCGGTAATTGAACTGGGAAGTGATGCTGCTCTTGTATTGAAATTTGATGATCTTGCAGAAGATGCTAAAAATTTCTCCTATACTGTGGTGCACTGTGATGCAAACTGGAACGAGTCGTTTATACAGCAAAACGAATATCTTTCGGGTTTTCACGACAATCCGCTGTCGGATAATGCGATGAGTTTTAATACAACCGTAAGGTATGTTAATTATCAGCTGCGGATTCCGAATGAAGACTGCTCTCCCAAACTATCCGGAAATTATGCTTTAGTGGTTTTTGAGGATAATGACCGCGAAAATCTGGTATTGATTCAGCGGTTTTACGTTGTTGAGCCACTGGTCAGAATTGAGGGACTGGTGAAAAAGGCAACCTTTGATCCGTTTAACGGCGAGAATCAGGAGGTGGATTTCAAAATAGTTAATGAAAAACTCCGGCTTCTGAATCCGCGCGAAGATATTAAGGTTGTTTTAATGCAGAACCGGCGATGGGACAATGCTGTGCTTAACCTGAAGCCTAGTTTTGTCAGGGATAATGTACTTGATTATGATTATGACAAAGAGAATGTGTTTCCGGGAGGGAACGAATTTCGCTATTTTGATATCCGCACCAAGCGGTATAATGGAGAGAATGTGGAAGATATAAAGTTTATCAGGCCGTATTATCACGTGAAACTGCTCAACGATGCTGTCCGGAGCAATAAGAAGTACGGTTCTTATAAGGAAATGAATGGCAATTTTGTTGTCGAGAGCCAAGATCGCGTAACAGATTATGATACCGAATGTGATTATATGTTTGTGCATTTTTATTTGCCATTGGGAAGTAATCTGGCTGGCGGTTCGGTGAATGTTTTTGGGGCTTTGACCGGATGGAATGCTAACAAAACCAATGAAATGAAATGGAGTTTTGAAAATTCGGGCTATGAACTGACATTGCTCCTGAAGCAGGGGTATTATAATTACCAGTACGTCTATGTCCCTTCCGGAGCAAAGAAGGCCGATTCTGCGAATCTTGAAGGATCTTTTTTTATTACCGAAAACGAATATCAGATTTTTGCTTATTACCGCGATCAGGCTGCCCGTTACGACCGTCTGGTAGGTTTTGTAACCGTTAATTCGGCCGTAAAGAATTAACGGACAACTTTGAGGGGGCTTTCTTCTTTGTGGTAAGGAATGCTGAATGAGAATACTGAACCTTTGCCTGGTTTGGATTTGACCTGAAGGTTTCCGTCAAGTAACCGGACGTAATGCTGCGCTATTGACAGTCCAAGCCCGGTTCCTTCGTAAGCCCGGATGGTGCGGTTGTCAAGCTGATGAAAACGTTCGAAAATCCGATCAATATCTTGTTCGGCAATCCCGATACCGGTATCACGCACGAAAAACTCAATGCGGTCGGATTCAACGATTCTGTACCCGAATTCAATTTCTCCCTGTTCGGTAAATTTTGCCGCATTGTCAATCAGTTTCTGCATCACAGCATGAAGCAGGCTGGGGTCGGTAACGACTGTGAATTTGGGATTGGAATTTTCGCAGCTCAGTTTTACCCTGATGTTCTTCTTGTCTTCTACATCATACACGAATTCCTTGTAAAGCGAAACCATCATGTCATTCACTTTATAAGGCGATTTTTTTACAACAAGGGTGTTGCTTTCTATTTTTGACAGACTGATCATGTCATTGATCAGTGAGAGTAATAATTTCCCGTTTGTAATGATGATGTCAATGAATTTTGATTTTTCTTCTTCGTCAAACTCAGCAGAGCCGATCATCCTGGAGAATCCGATAATGGCATTCATCGGAGTGCGTATTTCGTGCGAAATATTTGCAAGGAATGCTGTTTTCAGGCGGTCGGACTCCTCGGCTTTTGCCTTGGCTTCTTCCATCCTGATTTCGGCTACCTTTCGTTTGGTGATGTCCCGGGCCAAAGAGATGACCGAATGGTCATTTAATTTTACAATTCTCATTTCAAACATGGCTGAAGAGCCTTCAATTTCCAAAGCATATTCGATGGTCTCGATGGAATCAGATTCGATGCAGTTTTGAATGCACTGAAAGATTTTACTCGACATCTTTTCGGAAAAGCCTACCTCAAAAATTGAGTTCCCAATAATGTCTTCGGGCTTAATCTGCAGGGCATCTGACGCTTTAAACACAAAGTCTACATAAATCCCGTCTTTGTCAATGATAAAGAAAAGGTCTGGAATTGCTTCGAGAAGAACCTGATACCGATGTTTGTTCTCTTCAAGGTCAATAATCAGTTGCTGTTTGGAGGTAACATCAATAAATAAACATACGATCTGGTTATTGGTGATCTTGAAAATGTCAAAGTCGAAATATTTGTCGAGCCGATCGAGGTAGAAGGAAAAATGTTTCTTTTTGGGATCCAGTAACAACTTATTCCAGTCAAACGATTTTCTGAATATTTTAGGAAATACATCATCGGCTTTCTGATCTTTTAGCTCACGCGAAGTTATTCTGAAAAGCCGCTCGAAAGCCAGGTTGGTCTTTCTGATCATTAAATGGGACGGTGTATCAAATTCGTCTTTGACAATCTCCAGAAGCATCATTCCTTGCGGCAGGTTGCGGATCGTCTGGCTAATGACGGCTTCCGTATTTTTATTCTGTTCGGTTAACCTGGCTATTGTGCTGCGGAAGTATGCGGAAATCAAGCTTGAAATAGCAAAAGATGCTGAAAGAATAATAAAAGGATTGATGAAAGTGGTTTCAACTTTCCATTTTAAATCAAACAGGAGACCCGTCAGGTCGGCTTTGAAGGTGTGTAGCAATAAGGTTGCAAGCGATATGCCAAAATAGATGACAAGATCTTTCTTCTGTTCGCTAAAAAGCAGGAAAAACAGGAAGAATGGGAGGAGTGTCCACAAAGTATTGGGTACCGACAGGTGATTGGGGTATATTGCAATTAAATTGGAAATAAAGAAAAAATAGGGGATCAGCGGTGCCAGGAAAAAGATGCGGACAGCCCAATTAATGCCGATGTTACGTAAGCCGTAAAATGCAAGTCCGAAAATAACAAGTATCGAAATATCACCAGGCAAGCATTCGTCCGGAGAATAACCAATCAAATCGAGCGTGAACATCAACAGCCCGGTGAGTAATCCTAGTATGATAAATACATGAAGACCAACGATTTTTATAATGTCATTAGGTGCTTCGATGTTGTATTTGTCAGCAATTGATTTTATTATTGGTTTTAGCATGAATTTGGGTCATCATTGAACCTTGTATGAGGGAATAAATATAGTAAAATTTAGTTCTTATACATATTTAATCCGGGATTCGCAGAAATTTGAAACGTGATTTTTATTAGGAATTAAAATGTTCTGAAGACCTAGCTTTGTGAGCACATGTATTAACTAAATTAAATAAAACATAAAGCCATGTCAAAAGGATTTTTTAATATTCCGGATGTAAAGAATGAGCCGGTGAAAAGCTATTCTCCAGGGTCGCCGGAAAGGGCCGAGCTGAAGAAAATGATTAGCGATCTGAGATCAGTTGAACTTGAACTTCCGATGATTATCGGGGGGAAAGAAGTTACAACTGACCGGAGAGTGCGGATTGCGCCTCCTCACGATATTAAACATACGCTTGGCTATTATTATCAGGGTGATGCTTCGCACGTGCAGATGGCTATCGATGCGGCAATGATGGCCCGAAATGAGTGGAATGCGATGTCATGGCAACACCGGGCTTCTATATTTCTGAAAGCAGCAGACTTGTTTGCCGGTCCGTATCGGGCTAAGATTAATGCCGCAACCATGCTGGGGCAATCAAAAAATGCTTACCAGGCCGAAATTGATGCAGCCTGCGAAATGGCTGATTTTTTCAGGTTTGGTGTTCGTTGCATGACGGATATCTACAAAATGCAGCCAGAGTCGGCTCCCGGAATCTGGAATTATAATGAATTCAGGGCACTTGAAGGGTTTGTTTTCGCGCTCACTCCGTTCAATTTTACTTCTATCGCCGGCAACCTGCCTGCAGCTCCGGCGATGATGGGCAATGTGGTGGTTTGGAAGCCCTCAAAAACTGCAGTTTATTCGGCTGCGGTAATCATGGAAGTTCTTCAGGAAGCCGGATTGCCTGATGGTGTTATTAATCTGGTTTATGTGGGAGGACCGGCCGCTGCAGATGTCGTCCTGCAATCCCCGGATTTTGGAGGAATTCACTTTACCGGTTCAACAGGAGTATTTCAAAATATCTGGAAGACCATCGGTGAGAATATATACAAGTATAAATCGTATCCCCGCATTGTTGGTGAAACCGGAGGAAAAGACTTTATTTTTGCCGATCCGACGGCTGATCCGCAGGCTTTGGCTATTGCTATGTTGCGCGGAGCTTTTGAATATCAGGGACAAAAGTGTTCTGCGGCTTCAAGGGCTTATGTCCCCAAAAGCATCTGGAACGAAGTTTCTGAACGGTTGGGTCGTGAACTGGCAACTGTAAAAATGGGGCCTCCTGAAGATTTTACTAATTTCGTAAATGCAGTGATTGATGAGTCTTCATTTGACAAATTAGCCGGTTTCATAGAGGCGGCAAGGGCTGATGAGGATGCCGAGGTATTATTCGGAGGAAAGTGCGATAAATCGGTTGGATATTTTATTGAACCAACAGTGATTTTAGCGAAAAAAGCGGATTATATCACCATGGTTGAAGAGCTGTTCGGACCGGTACTTACTGTTTTTGTGTACGAAGACGAGGATCTGGATAAAACGCTGGATATTCTGGATAAGACTTCGATCTACGCATTGACCGGTGCAATCTTTTCGCAGGACCGATACAGCATTGAGCGAATAGCCAAACGGCTTGAAAATGCAGCAGGTAATTTCTATATCAACGATAAACCTACCGGAGCTGTTGTTGGTCAGCAGCCGTTCGGAGGGGCTCGCGGCTCCGGAACGAATGATAAGGCTGGTTCGGTCTTTAATTTTCTGCGCTGGACTTCCATTCGGACAATCAAAGAAACGTTTGTTTCTCCCAAGAGCTACATGTACCCAAATTTCTTCCCGGATCAGGAATAGAAATTGAATTGTAAGGAAAAGGAGATGAATTTTTTCATCTCCTTTTTTTTTGTTTCAGAAAACCCTACTTTTGTTTCAAATGATTTTTTATGAACGCCAAAGAAATAGTTATAAAAATACTGAAGCCATTCATTAGCAAATACCTGATTGCATTAGCGGCATTTGTGGTTTGGATCATGTTTTTTGATGACAACAACCTGAGGCAACACCAGAAAAACTTACAGGAACTTGCTCTTTTAGAGGAGCAGGTTGACTTTTATAAGAATAAGATAGAAGCCGATAAACGTAAATTGTACGAACTGCAAACCAATGACGAAAATCTCGAAAAGTTCGCTCGGGAACAGTTTTTTATGAAAAAAGCTGATGAAGAAATTTACGTCATTGTTGAAGAAAAATAGAAAAATCAGACGTTTGAGGCTTTATCTTGCAGCCCGCTATCCTTTTGTTATAGTTCAGTATATCTGATTTTTGCATTTTTTGTTATTTTGTAATATTCTTGTTTTCAGTGTATTGGTGTGGATTTGTCTGAAAGTGGGATATTTCTTTGATTAAATTGATAGAATTGTTATATTTCTTCAATTAAGTCTGATCGATGAAACTAAACACAAACATATTCCGAATTGAAACGAATCATGTAGATCCCAAACAGGGGAATATATTGATTGCAGAGCCTTTTTTGTCCGGAAGTTATTTCAATCGGTCAATCATAATTTTGGCTTCTTACGATGAGAAAGGTGCGATTGGTTTTATCCTGAACAAAAGAGTTGACTATCCGGTAGAAGATCTTCTTACTGATTTTCCTGATTTTGATGCCGATATTCATATCGGAGGCCCCGTTGGAACCGATTCAATCTATTTTATTCATACACTGGGCGATGTAATTCCGGGAAGTGTCCTGATTAAAGAAAACCTGTACTGGGGGGGCGATTTTGAAACTCTTAAGCAGCAAATCAGGCTGGGATTGGTAAACCGGGAGCAGGTGCGGTTCTTTTTGGGCTACTCAGGGTGGGATGCCGGACAGTTGGAGGAAGAGATCAAAGAAAACTCGTGGCTGGTAGCAGATGTGTCAGAAGCCAATCTGATGAATATTGACGAGAATTTGATGTGGGTTGAATCAGTTCGGGCCATGGGCGGCAAATACACCATGTGGGAAAACTATCCCGAGAATCCGTCGCTTAATTAGCAATTCGCTGTTTGAATACTTCGTTGATCTTTCGGATTGTATTGTTGAAGAAGCGCTTCCCTTCAAAGCCAATAATCCACTGAGTTCCTTCGATAGCATTGACAAGAAGCACCTCGTCTGCTTCCTGAACGTCAGTAACTGTTATTCCTTCAAATTCAGAATATTCGAGATTTAGTTCCTCAAAGATGTCAAGCATTAGTGGTTGTGTGATGTCGATATAAGCGCCTTGGTCGCTGCAGACTCCTCTGACAGAGCTCCCTTTGATCAGGTATATGTTCGAGCCCGGAATTTCCGAAATCTGATCGAGGGTGTTAATCAGAAAAAAATGATCAACAGATGCATTTCGGAGATGGCTCCGGGCGATATTCCAGTATATCTCTGATCCGAGGGATAGGGATGAGAGTGTCGACACCGATTTTTGAATTTTGTCGAAGATTCCTGCATACAAGCCCTTTTCGTTTAGTTCAAAACCAATAGTTTCCAGCTTGGAAGACAAAATCGTAAAATGAACTGTTTCATCCGTAAATCTGAAAGTCAGGTCAAGTACCGCACCCATAAAATGTTTGTTTTTTGTGAGGGTTCGTTCCAGCTGACGTTTAAGTCCCGCGCCGTTGTTGTCGGTAAACTCAGGAAACGGATGGTTATAGATGAGGAGTTTGAGTTTAATCAGTTCCAATGTGTCCTTGAAGAACGGGAACGATGAACGTATCGCACGAATTTTTTCTGAAAAATGAAAAGCTTCCGATTCCGGAAGTGAAATGCGATATTCTTCGGTGGGGACAAAGGTTCCGTCAACTAAAATATATTTGCCTTTGCTCATTTGGTCAAAACTGGAATGGGAGTTCAAAAATATATGCTTTTATCCGGATTGCTCCGGAAGTTGTTAATTGCCGGCTGTAGCTTCGAGCCGGCTGCATTTAAAATCTCTGGGCGCCGGTATGTATAATCAGCCTTTGTTTTATATCAGTTTGAATAATTTGTCCATAAACGTTTCAAACAAAGTGGGATTGATGAGAATCGGGAAAATGAATCCAAACATTGCACCCAGGAAATGGGCATCATGAGCGACATTGTCTTTTTGCTTCATGCTCATCTGGTACGAATAAATGAGATAAAGTACCGCAAATACGATTCCGGGGATTGGTAAGATTCCGAAGAAATAAATCATATTCCACGGATCAAAAAAAATGGAGGCAAAAAGTACAGCGGCCACCGCTCCGGATGCTCCCACTGAATTGTAAAAGTAGTTTTTGTGGTGCTTGATCATGGCATAAGCATTCGAGAACAAAATTCCGCCCAGATAGAGCAGGATATAGTAAAGGGTTTGTTTGTTCCCGAAATTGGTTTCGAAATAGAACTCAATTGCCCGGCCAAAAGAAAACAGAACGATCATATTCACAAACAGATGTTCCCAGTTGGCATGAACAAACGCATGCGTGATCAGCCGCTGGTATTCTTTTTTGTAATAAACTTTGCTCGCATTAAACTGTAACTGTTCCATCAGTTTGGGCGATTTAAATGCAGCATAGGAAACCGCAACAGTAATGGCTATCAATATAATCGTCATAAGTAAATAGTTTAATGTAAAATCCGGTATATCATTTCTCGCTGAAGATCAGCCGGCGATGCCGAAACATTGCCCCAACCTTTTGATTTCATGTCGTATTCGCGCAGGATACTGACAATTTCAACTAACTTCTTGATGTTGTAGTTTTTTGCCGCGCTGACATAGTTCTTGGCAAAAAAAGGATGAACCTGAAGTACTGAAGCGACATTGTTCTGCGATTTATCTTCCAGAAAATGATAATTCAGCAGTTTCGAGAAATAAGAAAACAGGGCCGATATAACTACAGGCATCGGATTGCTTGACGGATTTGACCCGAAAAAGTTTATAATCCGGTTGGCCTTCAGTAAATCGCGTTCGCCCAATGCGTTTTGTAACTCATAGACATTAAATTCCTTACTGATCCCGATGTTTTTTTCGATATGGTCAGGAGTAATTTGCGTACCCGCCGGCAGTGAGATGATCAGCTTGTCCAGCTCGTTGGCTACTTTTCCCAAATCGGCACCTAAGTATTCCGAAAGCATGGCTGCGGCTTGGGGCGCGATGGAATATTGCTGGTTCTTCAGGTACGAAGAAATCCAGGTGGGCAATTGGTTGTCGTATATTTTTTTTGATTCAAAGAGCACACCCTTCTGGTCGATCAGCTTCGGAAATGTTTTCCGTTTATCAAGGGTTTTGTATTTGTAATTGATGACCAGTATGGTTGATTTCAGCGGATTTTTCACGTAGGGTTCCAGCTCTTCGATTTTTCGGATGTTCTG
>JAEUSS010000296.1 GCA_016788685.1 Prolixibacteraceae bacterium
CTTACCAACTTCCGGATCCCGGACTCTGTGAGCGCTTCTAAAAACCGAGGAGATGGAAGAGAAACCGCCGGCCGCTGACCGAATTCGTATTGGCTGATTGAAAAATCCATGGTATTTTAAGTTGATGATTAATAACAAAACCTCTGGCATGATAACAAAACAGATGTAAAGAGGTTGCATCGCCGGCACAAAGAATATTTACGTTACGGATAAGTTTTTAGTACTGAATGATTTTGATTATTTCATTACAAAATCTAAAAACTGAATAAAATCAGTATATTGAAAACAAAAAATCAACCTAATGAATGAGCAAATTCAGCTAATTGCATCGCGGATAAAAGAGCTGCGAAAGATTTCCGGACTTTCGGCAGAAAGTTTTGCCAACGAATTAAATATTGAAACTGATCTTTTTCTGAATTACGAAAGCGGGAACACCGACATTCCGGTTGGTTTTCTGCTTAAAGTCGCCCACCGGTTTAACCTGGATCTTTCGGCGCTTTTAATGGGCGATGAACCAAAGCTGCGTGTATATTCGGTTGTCCGTAAAGGAAAAGGCCTGAATGTTGATCGCCGGAAGCAATACCGGTACGAAAGCCTGGCTTATAATTTTATCCACAAAAAGGCGGAACCGTTCATCGTAACGGTTGAACCGCAGGCAGACGGTATTCCGCTTGAGTTTAACTCTCACCCGGGCCAGGAATTCAATCATGTGCTTGAAGGAACCTTGCTGGTTGTAGTCGATAAGCATGAGATTGTGCTGAACGAAGGCGACTCGGTTTATTTTGATTCGGGATACCTGCATGCGATGAAAGCCCTGAATGGATGCAAGGCCCGGTTTCTGGCAGTCATCGCATAAAAAACTAACCAACAACCCAACAAGCATGATACTCAACAAATACCTTCCTCAAATAGATTTTACTTCATACCAGGACTTTGCCGATAATTTTCAAATTCAGATCCCTGACAATTTCAATTTTGCATTTGATGTCGTTGACGAAATAGCCCGAAATACTCCCGAAACAATTGCAATGGTTTGGTGCAACGACAATGGTGAAGAAGCAGTATTCACATTCGGGCAAATGAAAAAGTACAGCGATAAAGCTGCTAATTTCTTCAGATCAGCAGGCATCGGCAAAGGAGATCCGGTAATGCTTATCCTGAAACGGCGTTACGAATTCTGGTTCTGTATTCTGGCGCTCCACAAAATAGGGGCAATAACCATTCCCGCCACTCATTTGCTTAGTCCCAAAGACATTGTTTACCGGAGCAATGCTGCCGATATCAAAATGATCGTTTCTGTACCCGAACCGGAAGTTATTCAGCACATTGAAGAAGCTCAGAAAAAATCACCAACCTTAAAACTGAAAGCGCTGATCGGCGAAAACCGGGAAGGCTGGCTCAACTTCAACTCGGGAATGGAAAATAGCCCTGAAGTATTTGAACGCCCCAAAGGAGCGGACGCCAACAAGAACGATGACATCATGCTCCTGTACTTCACTTCAGGAACAACCGGAATGCCTAAAATGGTTAACCACAACTTCATCTATCCGCTTGGCCATATTCTGACGGCTAAATACTGGCAAAATGTTCAAAACGATGGCCTGCATTTTACCGTAGCCGATACCGGATGGGCCAAATCGGCCTGGGGAAAATTATACGGACAATGGCTCGCGGGCAGTGCCGTAATGACCTACGATTTCGACAAATTTATTCCTAAAAATTTACTTCAAGTTATTGAAAGATATAAAGTTAATACATTCTGCGCACCACCTACCATTTA
>JAEUSS010000299.1 GCA_016788685.1 Prolixibacteraceae bacterium
GAGTAACTTTTAAGCCTTTCGGGAGTCTTAATAGTGAAAACAAAAAGAAACAGAAAACAACCGGAGCAGAGCTCCGGAACAAACAATTAAAAGATGAAAATTATGAAAACAAAGATTAGAACATTTATCGCATTTATTGCACTTGGAGTGATTGGATTTACTAACATTAATGCAACTGTGGACAACAAAAACATGGTCAGTAACGCAGTTGTTATCGAAGAAGAAGAGGAAGTGCTGACCCTGGAATCCTGGATGACCGACAATGATTACTGGATCTCTCAGGAGGTCGCTGACACCACGGAGAGTGATGACTCACTCCGGATCGAATCCTGGATGACTAATGAAAGCTTATGGAAATAAGCCTTTCTTTCGAAAATCAAATAGTGGCTATATACTAAAAGAGCTGCCCCGGTAAGGAGCAGCTCTTCTTTGTTTCAGCAGAAATACAGGCGGAATCAGGTCACCGCCTTTTTCTTTTTGTTGTATTGTGATTTCTTGATCGATTCTTTTCTGGTCAGCAGCATGGGGATGGCCACTCCGGTTCCGAGGGAGATCAGTACAAACATCATTTTAGCCCCGCTGTTGACGGTTTCGATTAACGTTTGTATATAGGTGTCCGTGTTTTCCATGTTGGTTAGGGCAATTAGCCCGAGCATCATTTTATAGGCAAAAAAACCTGGAACCATTGGGATAACCGAAGGAATTGAAAAAACCAGCGGCGGACTTTTCCGCATATGTGCCATCTGAATGGCGATAAAGCCAATAACTGTGGCTCCCAGAAACGACGAGAAAACGATCCCGACATCCAGTTTCATGGCGGTGAATTTGATTAAGCCGCCAAGTGCTCCAAGGGTAAAAATGGCTAACAGGGTTCTTCGCGGGACATTAAACAGAATCGCAAACCCTATGGCAGCGATACCCGACCAAAAGCTCTTTATGATTATATCAAACAGCATCATCTTAAAAATTTAAAATCATTCGAACAGAAAAAAGGCCTATTGCAATAGAGAATGCAATCATCAGTCCGCTAATGGCTCTTACCATCCCGTTTTGGATGTTTCCTTCCAGAAGATCGGTAACCGAGTTGATAAGCGGAACTCCCGGAACCAGGAATAAGACTGAAGTTGCGAAAGCCTTGTCGGGCTGGGCACCAATCTGGAAGAGTTCGGCCAGTCCGGCAATGAACGAGGCCGTGAATGCGGCAAAAAATACGCACAGGTAAGGGTTGAACTTAACTCTCATGGCTTCCTGGCGCACAAACAATCCGGCAACGGTGGCCACAAAAGCTACGCTCATTTCAATGTATCCGCCGCCAAAAATATTGCAAAAGGCGGCTCCGGCCATTCCTACCAGTGCCAGAACAACCAGGCGGGGATAATGCGGAATTGCTTTCAGGCGCTGAATTTCTTCAGAAATCTGGGCAACCGTCCATTTTTGCTCCAGCACATTCCAGCTCAGGTGGCTGATGCCACTGACAATACTGAAATTAACTCCGTGCGGAGAAGTTCGTTTCAGGCGGCTGAAAAAATGCTGGTGGTCTTTCTCGACGATTGTAAGCATCAAGGCGCGGTGGGTAATCAGAAGTTCAGTGCCATAACCCAACCCTCTGGCCATTCGTTCCAGGGTAACCCGGATGCGGTTGGAGTTGGCCCCCGAACTCATCAACAATGCTCCGACTTCAATCAGGATATTCCCGACAGATTGAGCGTCTTCTTTTAAAGTCTTCATTTTCAGTGTTCTTTTTGTTTTTTTTCAAGCTTGGCGCAAAAATAGGCTTTTAATATTCCTAAAGGATTGAACCGTTACTCCTAAACCAGCAGATTCAACGAAAAGTTTACATTCTGTACCTTGTTTTACTAAAGTGCTGAATATTAAATTGAAAGGCGAATGAGTCTGATTCCGGGTTGCAGCTGGTTTAATTATTTGGCAAAAGAGTAAGCTGGTCGTTGCGGTACGCGAATATTAATCTTCGGGAGAGTAAGTTAAACCTAATGGTTGTGATCTTGTTATTTCAGAAAACAAAAAGCAATTCATGCCAAAAGCAGAAGAATACCAAAAGAATCAGTTTCAGCTCATTCCTGTTTGTGTAACCGGGAATGAAGAAATATCGCCCGGAGTGCACCTGATTTCGTGGAAACGGGAACACGATTTTTATCCGGGGCAAGTTGTTAAGATTGCGGCTGAAACGAACATAGCCCCACGTATTTACAGCATTTGCAGCGGAAACGATGAACCCGAAATCAGGGTTCTGTTTAACGTGAAAGAGGATGGCCTCTTAACTCCCTGGCTGGCCGGGGTTGTTCCAGGCACCGAAATCTGGGTTACTAAACCCTACGGAAGTTTTTATGACGATAAAAAACCGGCCTGGTGGATTGCCACCGGAACAGGAATTGCGCCGTTTTACAGCATGTTTCGTTCCGGAATTTCGGAAAATAAAATCCTGATTCACGGCGCCAGGCAGCTTAATCAGTTTTATTTTGAAGATGAGCTGGAGTGGGCAATGGGAGACCGTTACGTACGTTGCTGCTCGGGAGAACAGGCGTGCAATGTTTTTCCCGGTCGCATTACCCGGTATCTCGGTGAAATAAAAAATCTGCCGACTGATATTAACTATTATCTTTGCGGCAAGGCTTTAATGGTTGTCGAAGTGCGTGATCTGCTGATTTCGAAAGGCGTTCGGTACGAAAACATTTTGGCTGAAATTTATTTTTAGGCAACAACTTTAGCCTTGTAATTTACTTTTTGCCCTCTTATTATGGAAGCTCTTTTCGGAAAAACACTCAATGAACTGATCGCCCTGTCGCTTGAACTCGGATTACCCAAGTTTACCGGCAAACAAATGGCCGAATGGCTGTATCAGAAAGATATTTCGTCGATCGTTGAAATGACTAATCTCTCGAAAAAAGCACGGGAGTTGCTCAGCAGTAAATACGAATTTGGGCTGACCAATCCGATTAAAGTTCAGGAAAGTGTTGACGGAACCAAAAAGTATCTGTTCCCGACCGCAAAAGGAAAATTTATTGAAACGGCTATGATCCCGGATGACGACCGAAAAACAGTTTGTGTTTCGTCGCAGGTGGGCTGTAAAATGGGCTGTTTGTTTTGTATGACCGGTAAACAGGGATTTCAGGGACAGCTGACAGCCGGCGAGATCGTAAACCAAATCCGGAATATTCCGGAATGGCATGATGTAACCAACATTGTGTACATGGGAATGGGAGAGCCGTTCGACAACCTGGAGCAGGTACTGAAAAGCCTCGAAATACTGACATCAGAATGGGGATTTGCCATGAGTCCGCGCCGGATCACGGTTTCAACCATTGGTATTGTGCCCGGAATGATGACGTTCCTGAACCAGTCGGAAGCGCATCTGGCCGTGAGTATGCATACCCCGTTCGACGATGAACGCCAGAAACTGATGCCTGTTCAGGTTGCCTATCCGTTGCAGGAAGTGATCCATGAAATTAAAAGCTGGGATTTTGGACGTCAGCGCCGTGTTTCGTTCGAGTACATTGTTTTTAAAGGCCTGAACGATTCGCCCCGCCACGTACAGGAACTTTGCAAGATACTGAATGGAATCAAGTGCCGCATCAACCTTATTCGGTTTCACTCCATTCCCGGCACTCCGCTCGAAGGAACCGACGAAAATACGCTTCAGAAATTTAAAGATATGTTGAACGACAAAGGCATATTAACAACTATCCGCGCCAGTCGCGGACAGGATATTTATGCTGCATGCGGGTTGTTGTCAACCAAAGAGATGCTGGGGTAGAGAGGGGCTGGTTTGATTACAGGCGACAAAGCTCTCTGCCAGAATAGTGGGAATATCAACAATTTCCGGAAGTTTCCTCCGGATTATTGACAACGGTCAGACACGGATCATCTGATCTTTTAATGAATACGCAATCGCGAGAACATCTTTCCTGGTCTGGTCGTCTATTTTATTTTTGTCCAAGGCATGAAGAATATCGTCGATAACCTTCATATATTCCTCTTCACTGATATTCATTCCCCGATGTGCCGACAGCATATCTTTTCCGGTGTATTGCTCCGGCCCGCCACTGCCAGCCGCCAAAAATTCAATCAGGTGTTGCCTGACTTCAGCAAAATGTTTCGGATCATCCTTTAACGGCAGAAATCTGGCTTTAACACCCGGATTTGACATGTGAGCCTCTACAATGTCGTCCACAATAGCAGTAATTCCTTTTACGCCGCCAAGTCTTTCATAAAGCGTTCCATTGCTTGTTTCCATGATTCACAGCTTTTAAAGTTTAAGAACTATTCCTGTCAGGACTATCGGGTTGTTCCTGAATGAGATTTGTCAGCCCGTATTTGAGCCCATCACATTAATTTATCTGGTTTCGGACATTCATTATTTCAACGAAATAATTTTGACCGGTTACCTGGAATACTAAGAAGAAAAACATGCCGACCAGTATCGTTTTCATGTAAGTATAAGCAGTTTGTCGATGTTATTCCGCGCTTACCGGATCAATAATAGTTGATACCCGGCTTACGGAATTTGCCGGGAATCCGCCAAGCTTAGCGTGCTCGCGAATCATTTCTTCATTTGGAGCAACGTATACGCAATAAATTTTGTCTTCGGCAACATAGCTGTGAATCCACTGAATTTCAGAACCCATTTTTCTCAGAACATTACATGAGGCTTCTGAAATACCTTTTAACTCCTCGGCAGTAAGTTTTCCTGCACCCGGAATTTCTCTTTCAATTACATACTTTGGCATGATGCTTAATTTTTTAGTTTAAACAAGGTTACAGTTAAACTTTGTGAAGCATTCTGACTTCAGGCACTCCCAATACGCCTCCTTTTTCCATGGCTGCCTTCAACTCGGGATTCGAAAAAAATTGCATCAAGGCTTCTGCGCTTGGAGCTTCGCCCACAATTGTTATCAAATTCGGATTTTCGACTGATTTATAAACCCCCGTTACATTCATACCTGCTTTTGAACGATTTACTTCATCGGCGTCATACACCTTTCTCCAGTCGGAATAGTTTTTTACTTCATGCGTTACAATTACAGTTGTCATTTTGCTTGTTATTAATTTCCTA
>JAEUSS010000376.1 GCA_016788685.1 Prolixibacteraceae bacterium
GGAATGCTTCATGAACCGACAAGTACGAACAGAGACATTAGGGGCGTTTTTATTATTGATCCCAACAATATTGTCAGATCGATCAATTTTTATCCGATGCAGATTGGGCGTAATATGAACGAAATTGTGAGGATACTTGAGGCATTGCAAACTGCTGACAATTCGTTGGTTTATACTCCGGCTAACTGGAATGTGGGCGATGATGTGATCGTTCCCCATTATCCGTATACTGAAAAGGAACTGGCTGATCATCCGGACTTAAAAGATGAGTATTACAGTGTTGGAAACAGAATGTGGTTTAAGAAGATGAATAAATAACTTGGAATGTTTGGATGGAAGAAATTTAGCAAAAGGGAGCCGGGTGTTCCCTTTTTTGCTTTTCGTTCGTTCCCGGGCTCCGGTTGACACGTCAGTATTTTCGGAAGGAGAGGAGCGCATTACCTCCTGAAGCAGGGCATGTGTGGCTTTTGCAGTAATTTTTCAGTTGAAGATTAAACCTTTTATGGCGAGCTTCATCCAAGGAGAAAATTCAGAAACCGGATTAAAGAACGAAAGTATGAAAACAAAAATTTTAGTGTTTGTGATGTTCGTAAGTCTGTCGATTGGTTTGGTTGCTCAGCCGGCAGATAAGGACCAGAGAAAATCTTTTAGGGGAAGCAACCGGACTTTGCAGGCAAATAATGACTCCAAGGGCATAGCCAATGGCTTGAATCTGACTGCGGAACAAAGAGAGGCTTTCAGGCAAAGTATGCTGGTTATGCAGAAACAATTGCAACCTATCCGTAATGAACTTGGGGAAGCGGAAGCACGGCAGAAGACATTGACCACAGCCGAGAAACCCGATCTGGCATCGGTAAACAAAAATATTGAAAAGATAGGTGCATTAAAAGTTGAAATGGCTAAGATTAAGGCCAGACATCGTATGGAGATACGGGCTCAGCTTACCGAAGAACAACGGCTCAGGTTTGATATGCACAACGGAAGGATGGATCGTTGGAGCAGGCCGGGAGCGATGCAGCATACAACGAAAATGAAAAGGGAACATTTGGTGGATTAAATTGGTTTATCTCTTACAAGAGGCGGGGCTGCCGGGAATAATTATCTTCCGGCAGCCTTTTTTTTGGAGCAGCCTGTTCATTTTCTTATCGTTGCAGAAGTCGGAGCAAGATTTTCCGGAACAAAAAGATCGGATAATCCGGTAGTTTGGTTTTTTCGCAGCTAATTTGTTTACTTTGCCGGACAACAGAATTTTTACTAACGCGAACCTGATCAGTGGAAAAATTCTTACATACCGAGAAAGAATTGGTGCAAAAGCTTAAGACCGGAGATTCTTTTGCCTTCGAGGTTCTGTTTTATAAATACCGAAATAAGATCAAAGGGTTTGCTGTAAGGTTGGTCCCAACGCAGATTGATCCGGAAGAAATTGTTCAGGAAGTATTTGTAAGGGTCTGGCTCCGGAGGGAAGCCATCAATCCGGATAAAGATTTCCAGTCGTATATTTTTTCTATCGCTAAAAACCTGGTTCTTGACCATGTGAAATCGGCTGTAAACCGCAGGCTTTATTTTGTTGAGGAGCATTTCCACAAAGATATGATGCTTGAAGATAAGGATGAGCCTGCCTTATCAGAAGATGCAGAGGCGAAATTGCTGAAACTGATCTCCACTATTCCGGAGCGAAGACGAGAGATTTTTTGTCTGAGCCGTTTTGAGGGATTGAGCTATAAACAAATTGCAGACCGGCTAAATATCTCCGAAAACACTGTTGACAGCCAAATCCGGAATGCCTTGGCTTTTTTGCGGCGAGAGTTCCGGAAAGTGGTCGTATTGGCTTTTTTGTATCTCTTTCCATGACTTCAATAACAGTCTTATCCGGCTGCTTAGGTTCTGTTTTTTTTTCTTCAGGAACATTCATTGCTTTTAGTTTTTTTGAAACAGCTAAAACTGAATTATTTATTTTTTTT
>JAEUSS010000390.1 GCA_016788685.1 Prolixibacteraceae bacterium
GGAACATCATAAAATGAACTTATATCACATTACTGATCTTCAGGAAGCAAAACACACCGTTCGCATCGTAGTTAAAGGGGAGAAAAGGCCTGAATCTGAGGGAACCCACGTGTACATTTGTAATGCTGTGGTTTTTAAAACGGCCGATAAAATCAATGAGAATTTTAAGTTTTCGTTTCAGAATTAAATTCGGAATCAGATGAAAAGAGTGACTGTTCTTTTGGCGTCAATCAGTTTTTTAGCCGGGATTTGGCAGGTTACTTTAGCGAATACACCTGTGAAACCTGTAAAGATTATTTTTGATACCGACATGGGGCCTGATTATGATGATGTGGGGGCTATTGCAATTTTGCACGCGTTGTCGGCCCGAGGTGAATGCGAAATTCTGGCGACGGTGGCCAGCGATGGTTATCCGTATGTTGCCCCAACCCTTGAGGTTTTTAACCGTTACTACAATAAACCCGATATTCCGGTTGGAGCTCCGGGTGCCGATGCTCCCAACTCCTCGTGCCCGAACCACTGGAACGATTCATTAGTGGTGAACTATTTGCCGCAAATAAAAACGAACAGGGATTATCCTTCGGCAACCGAGGTGTACCGGAAGGTACTGGCCGGGCAGCCCGATCAAAGCGTGGTGGTGGTTACTGTCGGCTTTCTTTCCAATCTGGCTGCTCTGCTTCAGTCTGGTCCCGATCAGTTCAGTCCGCTCAACGGGAAAGAGCTGGTGGCCAGAAAAGTGAAGAAATGGGTTGCTATGGCCGGCGTTTTTCCTGAAGGGAGTGAGTTTAACGTCATTAAGCACGCTGATGCTTCAGTTTATACGATACAAAACTGGCCAACACCGGCACTTTTTAGTGGCTTCGAAATTGGTGAGAAAATCATGACCGGAAATAAAGTGGCAAATCAGGGAAGCAAAAAGAGTCCGGTTCAATGGGCGTATCAGTATTGTTTGGCCACTTACGATAAGAAACCATCGGTTAACCGCAATTCGTGGGATCACACCGCAGTTTTATGCGCGGTGCGTAATCCCGAAGATTATTTTTATGTGGCAGGAGAAGGCACTTTGATTTGCAATCCCGATGGTTCAAATTTGTGGGATGCCGATCGGAACTCACATCATTCGTTTTTGGTGCACAAGTATCCTTATCAGAAAATTGCTGATATTTTAGACGATCTCATGCTGTTCGAGCCTCGGAGCTATTAAGTGCTGCGGGGTTTGCCTGATCTGCTCTTCCTGCATTATTTTCTCTTTCTGCTTTGATCAGTCAGATCAGGAGATTGATCATTCATCCGTATCGTTTAGGAGTTAGTTTGTCGGTTGGTTGGCATTTTATATTCTTTTGAATTACATTTGTTTGATAATCAGATTGGTGATGAAATCAGCCAGAGCATTCAAAATCTTCTACGAAACGTCTTACAATAAAGAGGATAGTCCTTTTTCTGCACAAAAACGATTGGATGAGTTTATCGCCGGCTTTATCCGGGAAACTCCCTTAAAACTGGAGATTCTGGGTTCATATATCACCGCCGGACAGACAATAAAATTTTATACTGCGTTGGCAGACTTCAAATATCTGGTTGAATTTTCCGATAGTTTGAACAGATACTGGTATCTTTTGAGAGCCTATTCGGGGGCATTATCTAAATTGGAAGAAAATCTGAGCGTTAAGGGGACGAAGAGTTTGTATAGTTACTATTTTGAAAAGTATGGAGACCGCAGGACGCTCCGCGATGAACATTGGTTTGAGAACAAACGGTGGGAGTTTCTTGATGAACTTTACTCGATTTTTAGTAAAGACGAACTTGATGTTTTTGTTGCCAAATATCAGAAGATTTTAAATGATAGCTTTAAAGTGTATCAATCATGTCTGATAGAGTTTATAGCAAGTCTGGAAAAGCTTCAGGCTTCTTCTGATCATATCGAAAACTTAAATTCTAATTAGATTTTTCTTGTTAATTTGTTGGAAATGAGGTTTTAGTGGCTTTGTGTTTATACTTTCACTATATTTTCTGCCGAAAAAGAAGAACTAAAAAAAATATCATTTAACTTTATCCTTATATTTGTAGTTCTTCCTTCAAATAGTCAATGATTTAATGTAGTTTTTAATGAAATTACCGGCAGATTCTACCATTTTACTTGTTGAGGATAATCACATCAATCAACGATTAGCTGTGCTGACAATTAATGTATTAGCTCTCAAGTGCGATGTCGCTTCCAACGGGCGCGAAGCGTTTGAGATGTATCAGGAAAAGAAGTACAACCTGATATTGATGGATATGCAAATGCCGGTAATGAATGGGGTTGAATCAACCAAAATGATTCGGGCATTCGAAAAGGAATCCGGATCGTCGCATCGCGCCTATATCGTTGCGCTTACCGGAAGCGAGCCTTCGGAAATGAAAGATATTTGCCTCGAAGCCGGTATGGATGATTTTATTGAGAAACCAATCCGGACAGAGTGGTTGCGTACACTGCTTGCCTGATCAAACCTGCTTTTTGATATTTTAGGAGGCGCTTTCTGTTTCTAAAATGGCCTGCTTCACTCCCAAGCCTGATTTGTTCCATTTTACAGAAAAACAACGACTTCGTTCTCCGGTTTTTATCGGCCCTAAAGGCTGGTAGCGTGCCTGTTTTAAACTTCTCCTGTAATTTATTATTTTGTTAACTATTTGTGGTACAGTTTGATATCCTATTCTTTCGCTGAGCCTGAATTTGTTAATGAATCTT
>JAEUSS010000417.1 GCA_016788685.1 Prolixibacteraceae bacterium
CAGTAAAACCGCACGGAGCCGGACCAATCATTCTTCAGGATCATGGTAACCCGGTCAGTTTCCGGAACATCTGGATCCGCGAACTCTAACCGAAGTTCAGGCAAAGCTTTCTGGCAACAGGAAGCTTTGTTTTTTTACCGCTTATGAATCGTCGTCCGGTGTTTTCGTCCGGAATTTCACTTTACTTTTTTCTTACTTCTCATTCTGTTGATCGGGCTTCCGTTTCTCCGGAATTTTTTTTGTCTATCTTTGCGCCAACTCAAAAAAAACTTATCCTATGCAGGAAAAAATTCTGATCCTCGATTTTGGTTCACAGTATACGCAGCTGATTGGACGCCGTGTGCGCGAGTTGAACGTTTACTGCGAAATCTATCCATACAACCATTATCCCGCGATTGACGAAACCGTAAAAGGTGTTATTTTATCCGGAAGTCCTTTTTCAGTAAGGGATGCAAATGCTCCGAAGCCCGATTTATCGCTGATTAAAGGTAAAATGCCATTACTCGGTGTTTGCTATGGCGCGCAGTATCTGGCTCATTATTTTGGCGGCGAAGTACTGCCGTCCAATTCACGCGAGTACGGACGTGCCAACCTGGGGTTTGTCGATTCTTCCAATCCGTTGTTTGGCGGGGTAAGTGAGCATACTCAGGTTTGGATGTCGCATGGCGATACCATCGAGCGGCTTCCTGAAAACTATAAAGTGATTGCCAGCACCGCTGATGTGAACAATGCCGCCTACCAGATTGAAGGCGAACAAACTTATGCAATCCAGTTCCATCCGGAAGTTTACCATACAACAGAAGGAACTCAGATCCTGCAAAATTTTGTAGTTAATATCTGTGGCTGCAAACAGGACTGGACACCCGATTCGTTCATCGAAACAACCGTAAAAGAGCTGAAAGCCCAACTGGGTGACGATAAAGTGGTCCTGGGACTTTCCGGAGGGGTTGATTCTTCGGTAGCCGGAGTACTTCTGAATCGTGCCATCGGCAAGAATCTGACCTGTATTTTTGTTGATAACGGCTTGTTGCGGAAAGACGAATTTCAGCAGGTGCTCGATTCGTATCAGCACATGGGCCTGAATGTGATTGGTGTTGATGCCAGTCAGAAATTCTGGGCTGATCTGGCCGGAGTGAGAGATCCGGAAGCAAAACGTAAGATTATTGGCCGCGACTTCATCGAAGTGTTCGATGCGGAAGCGCACAAAATACAGGATGTCAAGTGGCTGGCCCAGGGAACGATTTATCCGGATGTGATCGAATCAGTTTCGGTAAACGGTCCGTCAGCTACCATCAAATCACACCATAACGTGGGCGGATTGCCCGAAAAAATGAACCTGAAAGTTGTTGAACCTTTGAAGTTACTTTTCAAAGACGAAGTCCGCAGGGTAGGGAAGGCACTCAATATGAAACCCGAGTTGCTTGGCCGTCATCCTTTCCCCGGACCGGGATTGGGTATCCGTATTTTAAGTGATGTTACTCCGGAAAAAGTCCGTATTCTTCAGGAAGCTGATGCAATTTTCATCAACGGATTAAAAGAATGGGGTTTGTATGATAAAGTTTGGCAGGCCGGAGTGATGTTTTTGCCCGTTCAGTCAGTTGGTGTAATGGGCGATGAGCGCACTTACGAAAACGTAGTTGCTTTGCGTGCCGTGGCTTCAACCGACGGAATGACTGCCGACTGGGTACATCTCCCGTACGAATTCCTGGCCAAAATGTCGAACGAAATTATTAATAAAGTACGGGGAATTAACCGCGTAGTTTACGACATCAGCTCAAAACCACCGGCAACCATCGAGTGGGAATAGCATAAAAAACAGAGATCAGTAAAAATGAAAAGGAGGTTCGGTTG
Source organism: Prolixibacteraceae bacterium (assembly GCA_016788685.1). Classification (GTDB taxonomy): domain Bacteria; phylum Bacteroidota; class Bacteroidia; order Bacteroidales; family Prolixibacteraceae; genus Aquipluma. The sequence goes on from JAEUSS010000417.1 coordinate 1,852, forward strand.
AACCTCCTTTTTTCGTTGATCCGGAAGCCCTGACTGATTTTGCTCCCGCGAAATTTTTCTGTTTAAAAATCAGAATAATCAGTCGGATGCAGCAACACTTTAACCGATTTAGAAACGGTGTTTTTATACTCAGGCAATGCGGAGAGCGTCTTCCAGTCCGGATGATTCCTGAAGGCATTCCAGCGGTCGTCGTGCGTTGGCATATCAGCAAAAGTTGTGAGGTACATCAGATTTGGCATGGTACTGCCCGAAATCACTTCAGCATAAAACACGGCATTAAAATCAAGCTTTTTGAACAGTCTGATTTCGCCGCCTTCGTTAAACATTTTTACTTTTTTCCTGAAGAGGTTTTCGGTTGGGCCCTCGTAGCTCCGGAGCTCATAAATTCGTTCGGACGGAGCTGTTTGGTGGCTGGGGATGACAAACTCCGGCGCGTCATGAAACGCTTTCAGAAGAATAGATTCTTTGCGGACAAATGGTAACTGGTCGAACGGAGCGTCCAAAAATCTGGCGCCTTTACTTTGGTATTCCTGATCTTTCGCCAATATATCCTGAATCTCCGAAAAATGGCCGAGCGACTTAAAAGGAATCCAAACATAGATGCGTTTTCCCGAAGTGGTGTCGCTTTCAATGGGTTTGAATACGCCCACTTTTTGTATCCCTGCACGGTGGAGCGCTGGTAAATAAGCATTTTTCAGGAACGCATCAGCTTGTTGTTCCTGAACTTTTCCGTTCAGCCTGAAAACCTGTATCTGGTAATAATCGCGCGAAGCCGCAAAGGAGAACGCAGAAAATGCAAAAGCTAAAAACGTAAGCAGAATCACGTGTTTGCCTATGGTTTCCGGGTAAAAGAGTTTTCGTTTCATGGTGTAAGGTTTTGGGTTAGTATTCAGTGATTAAAAGTAATAAATATCCGTATGCTGGTAGTTTCAGTTTCAATGAAATACGAACCCGTGTGTAACTTTATCCGCCGATCAGCTACTTATGAACACAAATGCACAGTGAATGTTAACTTTAATTAAGAATGCTGTTATAGGCCGACTGGCATTATCAGCTATCTTTGCTGGTCAATAATTACCGGATTGCTTTTTAGCATGGTTTTTGACGTGCTATCAGTCCGATTTAAAAACAGGATTATGAATTTCAGATACAGAAATGCAGGTCTTTCAATTTTGCTGGGAATGATGTTCTGGACCGGAGGCAGCGAATTGAAAGCTCAGGAAGTACAGGGCAATACCATGAAATTTGGTCGTTTGCTCCGTTTGATAGACAGTTACTACGTTGATTCGACCAAGATAGACGCGCTGACCGAAAAAGCAATTGAAGAAGTTTTGCGTAATCTCGACCCGCACTCGGTTTATATTTCAAAAGCGGAAGTTGAAAAGATGAATGAGCCTCTTCAGGGAAATTTTGAAGGAGTCGGTATATCTTTTAATGTTTTCCATGATACACTGCTGGTTGTAACTACCGTTCCTGGCGGGCCATCCGAGAAAGTCGGGCTTCGCGCCGGTGACCGTATCGTTCAGGTTGACGCTAAAAATATTGCAGGTATTGGCCTGAAAAACACCGATGTGTATGACTATCTGCGTGGTAAAAAGGGCACTAAAGTTGAATTGAAGGTGAAACGTAAAGGCGAGGAAAATTTTCTGGACTTTACGGTTATCCGCGATAAAATACCAATTAATAGTCTCGATGCATCGTACATGATCAACGAAAACACCGGCTACATCAAACTGAACAAGTTTTCGGCAACAACCACCAGCGAGTTCTTCGATGCCATCAAAGAGCTGAAAGCAAAATCAAAACTGAACGGCCTGATTCTGGATCTGCGCGGAAATGGAGGCGGTTACCTGAATGCGGCCATCGAATTGGCCGATCAGTTCCTTACCGCTTATAAACTGGTTGTTTACACCGAAGGCATGCGAGCCGACAAAAGAGAATACAATGCAACTCCGCTTGGAGAACTGGAACAGGGAAAGCTGATCGTGCTGATTGATGAAGGCTCTGCTTCGGCCAGCGAAATTGTAGCAGGTGCCGTTCAGGATTGGGACCGCGGTGTGATAATCGGACGCCGTTCGTTCGGAAAAGGGTTGGTACAGCAGCCTTTCCCGCTTACCGATGGTTCGTTGATCCGGCTGACGACCGCGCATTATTACACCCCGAGTGGCCGTTGCATCCAGAAACCTTACGAAAAAGGAGTGGATGAATACCAAAAGGATTACTTCAACCGGATTGAGCACGGTGAACTCTTTTCGAAGGATAGCGTGACTCAGAATAAAGAGGAAAAATACCTGACAAAAGTAAGCAAAAGAACCGTATACGGCGGAGGTGGTGTGATGCCTGATTTGTTTGTCCCGCTTGATACTTCCAGGTACTACGCGTATTATAATAATCTGCTTCGAAAAAATGTTGTTTATTCCGGAGTGCTGGATATCATGGATAAAAACCGGGATGAATTTAAACAGAAATATGTTGATTTTAAGACTTACGCTGCTAAGTTTGAAGTAACTGATGAGATGGTTGAGAAAATTCTGGCTGCCGGTGACAAAGAAGGTGTGAAGCGGGATGAAAAAAGCATCGAATTCGCCCGCCCGCTGATGAAAAGGCAGGTTAAAGCTTTGATCGCCCGTGATTTATTTACGGTGAGCCATTATTTTGAGGTGATGAATGCTGATGACGAGGCAATAGCCAAGTCGCTGGAAGTGATGACTAAGAAAGGGACTTACGAA
>JAEUSS010000472.1 GCA_016788685.1 Prolixibacteraceae bacterium
AGCAGTTACTTTTTCCACTTAATTTGAAACGAATGTTGAGAATGTCAAATCTTAATAGTTCCATTTTATGATCTGTATATTCGAAGTTTCATCATCTGAATCCCCTGATTTTAAGCGGCTAATTCATATTAGTCCTCAGCAAAGTTTTGAAGACTTACATCGGACTATACAAAATTCATCAAACTTCGATCAATCTCAATTGGCTTCTTTTTACATTACTGATGATCATTGGAAGAAGCAAATTGAGATTAGTTTGCTCGATTCGGGAGTTAGTACTCCTAATATATTGAGCATGCGGAAAACGAGAGTTGGTGATTATGTTTCTGAAACCGGGCAAAAATTAGTTTATGTCTTTGATTTCTTTAATGAACGTTTTTTTTATTTAGAACTAAAGGAGAAACTTATGAAAACTGATTTGAAAGAACCATTTGTAGCTTATGAAAAAGGCCAGGCGCCGGCTCAATTTTTGATTAATGATTTTGAAAGTCCTGAAATTAATCTTGCAGAATCAAATGATTCGTATAAAAGTTTCGGTGATTTGGAAGACTATTATGAGATTTTTGGAGAAATGGATGCTTAACAAATGGGGGCTTTAAAGTCCCCTTCTTTTTTTGTATTAATCCCTATCTTTGTGCTACTTTCAAAAGACAAGGATGGATACATTGATCGTAGTTTTGGGGCCCACCGGAGTGGGAAAATCAGATATCAGCATTCAGTTAGCTCAATACTTTTGTTCTGAAATCATTTCTGCGGACTCCCGGCAGTTTTTTCGGGAGCTTTGTATCGGCACGGCAGTTCCTTCGCCCGAAGACCTGAAAGCAGTGCCACATCATTTCATTCAGACCAGATCTATCCACGATTATTATAATGTCAGCGAATATGAAGCTGAGGCTTTGCAGCTTATCAGTCAATTGTTCAGGAATACTAACCCACTGATATTAACAGGTGGTTCGATGCTTTACGTCGATACCGTTTGTAAAGGGATTGATGACATTCCTACGGTCGACCCGGAAATTAGGGAAGAGGTAATCAGGTGGTACCAGAAAAATGGAATGGAAGCTTTGCGGGAAAGGTTACTGGCCGTTGATCCGGAATATTACGGCATTGCTGATCTGAATAATCCTAAACGATTGCTCCATGCAGTTGAAATTCATCAGATGACCGGGAAACCGTTTTCTTCCTTCAGGAAAAGTACGGTCAGGCAAAGGCCTTTTCATATTCTGAAAATCGGAATAAATCAGGACCGTCAGTTGTTGTATGACCGCATCAATCAGCGGGTTGAGCGAATGATGGAAGCCGGGCTTCTGGAGGAAGCGAAATCGGTTTATCCGTACCGGAAGTTAAATTCGTTGAACACGGTTGGATACAAAGAATTATTTTCATTTCTGGACGGGAGATGTTCGCTGGACGAGGCTGTTGACTTGATTAAAAGAAATTCACGCCGATATGCCCGGAAGCAACTGACCTGGTTTCGTCGCGATCAGGAGATAAAATGGTTTGAGCCGGAACAAATCCAGGAGATTATTGCCTATGTGGAACATAAAATGAGCGAAAATGGATGATCTTCTTCCTTCCAGATTTATTGTCCGGGTGTATGCGTTGATAATCAGCGGTCAGAATGAAGTGTTGGTGACCGATGAGTATCAGATGGATATGAAGATGACTAAATTTCCCGGTGGCGGGATGGAGTTTGGAGAGGGGACTATTGCTTGCCTGAGGAGGGAATTGCTGGAAGAATGTGATCAGGATATAGAAGATATCCGGCATTTTTATACTACTGATTTTTATCAGAAAGCACTGTATTGGGACGATTGCCAGCTGATAAGCATCTATTATCTGGTCAGGCTGAGCGAACCGGTCCGGGTCCGGATTTCGACCATACCTTTTGATTTTCCGGAAATGGTTAACGGTGGCCAATCGTTCAGGTGGGTTGCTGCCGAAAAAATTAATCCCGAAGAATTTACTTTCCCAATTGACAAACATGTTGCACATTTGCTGAAAGAACATTTAATCAGGAAAACTTGAAAACGATTAAAATTATCGGGCCAGCATACCCGTATCGGGGCGGAATTGCGACAACAAACGAAAGGTTAGCTCAGGAATTTTCTTCGATGGGTTTTGATGTTGACATTGAAACGTTTACGGTGCAGTATCCATCGGTTCTATTCCCGGGTAAAACTCAATACAACGAAAAACCAGCTCCTGAAAACTTGAAAATCAGGAGAACAATCAATTCGGTGAATCCGTTCAATTGGATCAGAGCTGGAAAGCGAATCTGCCGTGAGAGGCCGGATCTGGTGATCATTCGTTACTGGTTGCCGTTTTTGGCACCCTGCCTGGGGACGATGGCTGGCTTCATCCGGAAAAATAAGCATACTGTGATTGTATGTCTGGCTGATAATATCGTGCCGCACGAGCATCGGCCCGGCGACCGGGTACTGACCAACTATTTTATGCAGCGGATTGACGGGGTCATTGCCATGTCGAAAAGCGTACTGAATGATGCCCGTTTATTCAGGAAAGACCTGGTTCAGGGGTTTTGTCCGCACCCCATTTTCGACAATTACGGTGAACGGCTTCTGTCTGAAACAGCCAAGAAAAAACTAAATCTCGACCAAGAGACCGGCTACTTGCTTTTTTTTGGATTCATTCGGGATTACAAAGGCCTTGATTTGCTTATCGAAGCCTTTGCCGATGAACGGTTGAGGGAATTTCCGGTCAAGCTTTTGGTTGCCGGCGAATATTATTCGAGCCCCGAGCCATACCTGGAACAGATAAGAAAACACAATCTTGAAGGGCAGATTGAACTACGGACTGATTTTATTCCGGATGATCAGGTGTGTCTGTACTTTAGTGCAGCCGACATGGTTGTACAGCCGTATAAAAGCGCAACGCAGAGCGGAGTTACTCAGATTGGATATCATTTTAATAAACCGATGCTGGTAACCAATGTGGGTGGTTTATCGGAGATTATTCCTGATGGTAAAGTCGGATATGTTGTTGAGCCCGAAAGTGCTAAGATAGCTGATGCTCTGGTTGATTTTTACCGGAATGACCGAATGGCGGAGTTTGAAAAGAATGTGACTGAAGAGAAAAAGAAATTTTCGTGGAGTCATATGGTTCAGACTTTTGAATCGGTATACGGTCAGGTGAAGAAGTGACCATATATTTAGGATCTTAAGAAATACAAGAAATAAAAAAAGGCAGCTCTTTCGAACTGCCTTTTGTATTTTTACTGAAATTCAGAATTATTTTACTGAATCCATGTACTCGATCAATTCAACAACTTTAGTTGAATAACCCATTTCGTTATCGTACCAAGAAACAACTTTCACGAAAGTCGGAGACAACTGGATACCAGCTTTTGCATCGAAAATCGAAGTACGTGCATCGCCGATGAAATCGTTTGATACTACTTCGTCTTCAGTATATCCAAGTACACCTTTCAATTCGCCTTCTGAAGCAGCTTTCATAGCAGCACAGATTTCAGCGTAAGAAGTTTCTTTAGCCAAACGAACTGTTAAGTCAACAACTGATACGTCAGGAGTTGGTACACGGAAAGCCATACCTGTTAATTTGCCGTTCAGCGCAGGAATAACTTTACCTACAGCTTTAGCAGCACCGGTTGATGAAGGGATGATGTTCTGGCCAGCACCGCGTCCGCCTCTCCAGTCTTTTGCTGAAGGACCGTCAACTGTTTTCTGAGTAGCAGTTGTAGCGTGAACTGTAGTCATCAAACCTTCCAAAATACCGAAATTGTCATTCAATACTTTAGCGATAGGAGCCAAACAGTTGGTTGTACAAGATGCGTTAGAAACGAATTTCATGTCGTTGGTGTATGAAGTGTGGTTAACACCCATAACGAACATCGGAGTATCGTCTTTTGAAGGAGCTGAAAGGATAACTTTTTTAGCACCGCCGTCGATATGACCCTGAGCTTTAGCTTTTTCAAGGAATAAACCAGTTGATTCAACAACATATTCAGCACCAACAGCACCCCAGTTGATATCAGCAGGGTTGCGTTCAGCTGTTACACGGATTGTTTTTCCGTTTACAACCAATTGACCGTCTTTTACTTCGACAGTACCTTTGAATTGTCCGTGTGTAGAATCATATTTAAGCATGTATGCCATAT
>JAEUSS010000525.1 GCA_016788685.1 Prolixibacteraceae bacterium
ATATGGACATGCTGAATGAGTCATTCGGTTTAAAGATTGTCGTTAACCCCGATGACGCAACCGTTCGCGGCCCTGAAGACGGCCCGATGAACGGACATACCGTCAAATCGTACTGGGAAAAAGAAGGTGCCCTGATTGTCAAATGCAATGACGTTACCGACCCGAAAGTAAAATTCCACACAACCGACTGGAAAATACGGCAGAATAGGGCTAATCCAAAATAAACTGGAGCAACTAAAAAATAAATTATATACTAATGAAAACAACATTTCTCCTATTTTTCTTAATCGCGGCAAGCCTTTTCTCAATAGCTCAGGTAGAGTTTGTTGCTCACAGAGGTGCGTCATATCTTGCTCCGGAGAACACTCTTGCATCAGCAAAACTGGGATGGGAACTGGGTGCAGATGGCGTGGAAATTGATATCTACGTAACTCCTGACGACAAGGTAATGGTTATTCATGACAAGACCACGAAAAGGACGACAGGAACGGACCTGTCTGTTTCCACAACAACATCAAAAGAACTGCGAAAATTAGATGCGGGAAAATGGAAAGATGAAAAATATACCGGAGAGAAAATTCCATTTCTTAAAGAAATTCTTAAAGCGATCCCTAAAGACAAATATTTAGTAATCGAAATTAAAACCGGCCCCGAAATCTTTCCAGCCTTAGAAAAAGTTATTAAAAAATCGGGAAAAGCAAAACAGATAAAATTCATCGCTTTCAGCTGGGAATCAATAACCACTGCAAAAAAATTATTCCCTGACAATGATTGCTACTGGCTAACATCGGTTGACAAAGACCTGAAGGCAAAAATTAGCGAATGTGCTGCAGTTGGACTTAAAGGAGTTGATTTAAACTCAAAACTCGTTACCTCGGAAAATATGGACAAAGCTAAAAAACTAGGACTGGATGTTTGGTGCTGGACAGTAGATAGCCCCGAAGAAGCAAAACGAGTTGCCGATTTGGGAGTAAGCGCCATTACAACCAACCGCCCGGGATGGCTGCGCGAACAGTTAAAATAAATTACAACGAATTATTCGGAGTATTATAGAAATTACTTGCCGAATAAGAATAGATACATTTTAAACGAATGAGAAAAATGAAAAGTAACCTGAAATACAATAAAATTTTATTGTATTTAGTTTTGGCAGTTATTTCATCGCTGTATGGTTGTAAGGGCGAGAACGAAGAACCCGTAGATGATTTTAATATACAAATTAGCCTGCCTTCAGCGATTGATGTAACCAAAGGCGGCGAATATGTTTTTACCGCGGAAGGTGGAGGTGGACTAAAAACGTCCGATTCATTCATACTGGAGTCCGGTGGCATATCATACGTTTGTTCTGTCACCGCTGTTTCTTCCACAGGCTTCACTGTGCAGATTTCCAATGAATGTGAAACCGGCCAATACAATGTTTCCGTTAAACGGGATACACGGAAAAAGTCTGTTGGGAAGATATACATCAATATTGTTGATTTTTTGTTTACGCCGGACGAAGGCACTACCGTATATGGCATCGTTAAATCGGAAGAGGGTGGTTTGAAAGGCGTCGTGGTTTCAGACGGTGTGGAAGTGACCACTACAAATGAAAAAGGCATCTATCAACTCAAATCCGCGAAGAAAAGAAATTATGTCTTTATTTCTGTTCCGGGCAACTATGAGGCGCCTTCTTCAGGAGTGCTTCCTCTGTTCTTTCAAACATTAAAAGCCAATGCCAACACCGTAGAACGGAGAGACTTTACGCTTCATAAGGTTGACGGACAGGATGCCTACAAAGTATTCATGCTTGGCGACATGCACCTTGCCGCCCGAACAAACGACCTCGCCCAGTTTTCGGCCTTTACCGCCGACCTGAACAACTACAGGAATGCCCACTCTTCTGAAAAAATGTATGCTATTGCTCTGGGGGACATGACCTGGGATTTGTACTGGTATTCCAATAATTTTGGTTTACCCGAATATCTGAACACTATAAACAGTCAAGTTAAAAACTTGCAGATATTCCATACCATCGGCAACCATGATTACGACTATCAGGCGACTACCGATTTCACTGCGGAATCCAAATACATGAACTATATTGCCCCTACCTATTACTCCTTTAATATAGGTAAAGTTCACTATGTTGTAATGGACGACATCGATTGCAGCGATTATGACGGAACAACTTCCCGCGATTACAAAAAACTGACTTCTGCAGAACAGTTGAGCTGGCTTGCAAAAGACCTCTCCTACATCGACAAGTCAACGCCTTTAGTTGTTGCAATGCACGCACAAGTATATTATCCTTTGGAAACTGGCGAATTTAAGATTGACCACGACATAACCAGCACCGAACAACTATTCAACATCCTGAATGGCTATAAAGTGCATTTTGTAACAGGGCATACACATATGACTTTCAATGTTACACCTCAATCTTCCATTACAGCCGGACATGATTTTTATGAACATAACGCCGGAGCTGTTTGCGCCTCCTGGTGGTGGTCGGGTAACTTAACGCCGGGTGTTCATATCAGTCCTGACGGTACACCGGGCGGGTATTCGATTTGGAATGTTTCGGGGAAAGATTTGCAATATGTTTATAAAGCCACCGGATGGCCGGAGGATTACCAATTTCGTAGTTACGACCTGAACAATGTAACTTTTTCGCTGGCAGACGTTCCGCTGATGCCATCCTCGGTTCCCACTTCGGTTAAGAATAAGTATATGCAATATGTTGATGCCTACCCGGCAAACAACAATAACGAGGTGCTGATAAACATCTGGAACTGGAATCCGCGCTGGACGCTGACCGTAACTGACGAATCCGGAAAGAGCCTGACTCCTGGAAAAGTCTGGGCATACGACCCGCTGCATATTGCCGCCCTTTCCGTGAAGCGCTTCAATCAGGCTAATCTCACGGCTACTCCCGGTTTTATTACCGAGAAGTTCACCCACTTCTTTAAGGTGAAGGCCGATAATGCCGATACAGACCTGACCATTACCGTCAAAGATGAATTTGGGCACATCTGGACGGAAAATATGCAACGGCCCAAAGTCTTCTCTACGGATGCTTATAAAATAAAATAAGAATTACTCTAACTAAACATCTATGAATCAATGAAAGCGATCAAACCATTTATTTTGTTGCTATTATTGGTTGTGGTAGAGGGATTTTCGGTCCT
>JAEUSS010000526.1 GCA_016788685.1 Prolixibacteraceae bacterium
TGCATGCATGATGCTGTTTGCGTCACTTGCGCTGATGCCGGGATGCGGCAAACAAAATCCGGAAGAAGTTTCGCGCGTTGAAGTATTGACTTCCAATTGGAAAATGCAAGCCGGCGACAAGCTTTCCGGAGTCGAGGAAAATGTCATCGCAACCAACGGGTTTGAGACGCAATCGTGGCTCGAAGCCGTTGTGCCGGGTACTGTTTTGGGCAGTATGGCTACCAACGGGGTTATCGAAGATCCTTACTTTGGCATCAATATGCAGAATGTCGATCCGGAGCAGTTTAAACAGCCCTGGTGGTTCCGCACAACATTTAATTTAGGTAGCGACGACCTGTCCCGGCATGTCTCGCTTCGTTTTAACGGCATTAACTACCGTGCCGATTTGTGGGTGAACGGCAAAAAAGTAGCCGGAAAAGACAGCTTTGCCGGAACTTTCAGGATATTCACCTTCAACATTAACGATTACATTCAGGAAGGAGAAAACACCCTGGCCCTGAAAATGTGGCAGCATGCTGATGGCGAATATTCCATCGGGTTTGTCGATTGGAACCCGCTTCCGCGCGACCGTAACCTGGGAATCTGGAGAGAGGTTTTCCTTGAAATCAATGAAGGCGTAAAGATCCGCAGTCCGTTTGTGTATTCGAAAGTAAATACCGAAACTAAAAATTCGGCCGATCTGTACATTCAGGCTGAAGTGGTTAACAGCTCCGGTCAGGCTGTTGACGGTTTGCTTCGTGTGAACTACGAACTGGGTGTTGTTGAGAAAAAAGTAAGCCTGAAAGCCGGAGAAACCCTGTCGTGCAGTTTTACTCCTGAAGAGTTTAAACAGTTGTCGGTGACCAATGCGAAACTCTGGTGGCCGAACGGGATGGGAGACCCGAACCTGTATAAAGTGAGCACCGAATTTGTTGCCGGCAATAAAGTACTCGACCGTGTGGAGAAAAAATACGGAATCCGCGAGATTAAAAGTTACCTGAACGAAGATAAAAACCGGGCTTTCGAAATCAACGGCAAATTTGTTTTGCTGAAAGGCGGCGGCTGGACTGACGATGTTTTGCTTCAGGATACCCGTAAATCGGTGGAAGCGCAACTGCGTTACATCCGGCATATGAACCTGAACAGCATTCGCTGCGAAGGTTTCTGGGGGAAAGATGAAACCTTGTATGATTTGTGTGATGAATACGGAATTCTGGTGATGCTTGGCTACAACTGCCATTGGGAATGGGAGGAATACCTGCTGAAACCAACGCACGAAAAATACGGCGGCGCGGTTACTCCTGAAGATATTAATCTGCTGGCCGATTCGTGGAAAGATCAGATGTTGTGGTTGCGCAATCACCCCAGCATTTACGTGTGGATGCTCGGCAGTGACAAACTCCCGCACCCCGATCTGGAGCGCAAATACATTGAATTATTCAAACAATACGATCCTTCGCGTACTTACATCACTTCGGCCGGCGGGGCAGGTACCGAAAACAACAATGTCGTTGCCGAAGTACCGCTGGTAAGCGACATCAGTGGCCCGACAGGCATGAAAATGCTTGGCCCTTACGCCTGGACTCCGCCTGTTTACTGGTTTACCGACACGATGCTGGGCGGCGCCTATGGTTTCAATACCGAAACCTGTCCGGGAGCAAGCATTCCGCCGGTTGCCTCGCTGCGCAAAATGCTTCCTGAAGAAAGCCTGTGGCCCATCGATAAAAAATACTGGGAATATCACACCGGAAGAAATGCATTCCAAAGCCTCGACCGCGATCGTGCCGCGATCGATCAGCGCTACGGAAAATCATCGAATGTGGAAGATTTTTCGTTCAAGGCACAGGTGAACAATTACGAGATCATGCGGCCGATGTTCGAAGCTTTTGTTGCGCACAAACCCAAAAGTACCGGGTTGGTGCAGTGGAAGATGAATTCAGCCTGGCCCGAACTGATCTGGCAGCTGTATGATACTTATCTTCAACCCAACGGCTCGTTCTACGGTGTCCGTAAAGCCTGCAATCCGCTTCACGCGATTTACCGGTATGGTTTTGACGACATTTATCTGGCTAACGAAGATTTGCTCGATGCTGCAGGTTTAACGGTTAAAATCCGGATTTTCGACATTCATTCCAAAGAAATTTTTGCCGATCAGTGGACCGGAGACATTCCTTCCAACATTTCCAAGTTCATTTATAAACTTCCTGAAGTGAAGAATCTAACGCCGGTTTGGTTCTTGTGCCTGAACGTGTTTGATAAAAATAATCAGGAAGTGGATAACAGCATTTACTGGTTGTCGCAAAAGAAAGATGTTTTGGATTATGAAGCTTCCAAAAAGCTGGATTGGCCTTATTATACGCCAACCAGTCAGTTTGCCGATTACACCGCTTTGAACCGGTTGCCTAAAGTAAAACTCGAATTTGATTACCAGTATACCAAAGATGAGCAGTTCGGCAAAATTACCCTGAAGGTGAAAAATCCGACTGAGACGATCGCTTTCTTTAACTTTTTTGATGTGCTCGATCCGCAAACTAAATTGCCCGTTCTGCCTGTATTCTGGAACGACAACTACGTAACTTTATTGCCGGGCGAAGAACGGACGTATGATACGCATTTCTTCCTTTCCGACTTTAAAGGCGAAAAGCCTGTTGTTGAGGTCAGAGGCTGGAATGTGGATAAACTAATACTTAACTAAAACGTGATGAAAAATACAAAATATGCCATTGGAATTGACCTGGGCGGAACTTTTATCAAGTTCGCCCTGGTTTCAGATGCCGGCGAAACAGTATTCAGCAATAAACTATCCATTGGATCTTCTTCCACGCGTGACGATATTTTAGACAGCATCGAAAAAGCCATTGAAATGTCAATGCTGTTTGCGTCCGGAAAACAAATTCCGGTTTCAGGAATTGGTATCGGTTCGCCCGGCCTGTGTTGCGACGGAGTGGTGGTGGGAGGAGCCGATAACCTCAATGGCTGGGCGGACGTCCATTTGTCTGAAATCTATTCAGGAAAGTTTAAATTACCTGTACTGATTGATAACGATGCCAATGTGATGGGACTGGGCGAGGCTGTATACGGCGCGGCCAAAGATTGTACCGATGTGATTTTCTTAACCGTCGGAACCGGAATTGGCGGAGCTATTGTTGCCGAAGGAAAACTATATGGCGGCTATAAAAACCGCGGAACCGAAATGGGGCATGTTACGATTGACCACAAAGGCATTGCCTGCAACTGTGGAGGGCGCGGATGTCTGGAAGCCTATGCGTCAACAGCGGCTTTGCTGCGGCAGTATGCCGAAGCCACCGGAAAAGACGAAAATGATGTGGATGGTTTTTACTTCGTTCAGAAATTTAAAGACGGAGAGGAAGCCGCAGTCAAATGTATGCAGGAACACACCGATTACCTCGGGCACGGCATTGCCGGATTCATCAACACATTTGCCCCGCAAAAGGTGGTTGTTGGCGGCGGGATTTCAGAATCGGGGCAGTT
>JAEUSS010000554.1 GCA_016788685.1 Prolixibacteraceae bacterium
AGGGAGAAATCAATGGTTGTTTTTGAAGTAGAGAATGTGGATGATACTTATCAGGCATTTTCAGAAAAAGGCATTAGCTTTATTAATGAACCGACTGATAAGCCTGACTGGGGAATGAGAGTTGTTCACTTGAGAGACCCGGAAGAAAATTTAATTGAGTTTTTTACACCTCTAGCCGCTCAGTAATATGAATTGGGAACCTTGGACCGGTTGTTATAAAATAAGCGATGGCTGCACTTACTGCTATTTCTATGGCCCTTTCTCGAAACGTTACGGACAAAATAATGTACATAAAACGAACGAGTTTGATAAACCTGTAGCTAAAACGACAAAAGGTACAGATAAAATTCAAAGCGGAAAGATTGTTGCAACTTGTTTCGCAAGCGATTTTTTTATTGCTGAAGCTGATGAATGGCGTACTGAAGCTTGGGCAATGATAAAGAAACGCCCTGACCTTGACTTTTTGATTATAACTAAGCGCATTGACCGCTTTAATGTTTCTCTGCCAAACGATTGGGGTGATGGATATGACAATGTGAATATAGGGTGCACAATTGAGAATCAGGAATCAGCTGATTATCGGCTGCCTTTGTTTCTGTCCTACCCCATTAAAAGGAGATTTATAGCAGCAGCACCACTTTTGGGCGCTATTGATATATCGGCTTATCTTGGAGTAATTGAGCATGTTACCGTCGGTGGTGAAACAGGACGAGAAGCTCGTATATGTAATTACGATTGGGTTTTAAATATTCGGGAGCAATGTGTAAAAGCGGGAACAACCTTTTGGTTTAAAAATACAGGTTCGCTTTTTAAATATGACGGTACAGTTCAAAAAATCAATCCTTTCAAGCAGAGTAGTGCAGCAAAAGAATTTGGAATTAATATTCTAAACGGCAAAAAGCTATTTTAATCATATAAAAAGCTGAAGGAGTTATAAAATACAACGCCAGCCGATAGCATCGCGGTAACGATAAAAATAAAACGTGCTGATAATACGAACGATTTACCCTGAAAACATACCAGACCTCAAACCTGAATATTAATGACAACGAAATACTCTTTATTCGGGAAAGTTGTCTGGTCAAAGCGTATAAAAAAGGGGAATATTTATTGCCAAAAGGCGAGCGTTGCCAACACTCTCTTTTTGTTGAAAAGGGCTGTTAAAGCAATACGCCATTGATGAAAAAGACAAAGAACACATCCTGCATTTCGCACCCGAAAACTGGTTTGCAACCGACAGGGAAGGCGTTTATTTCAACGAACCTTCGCGCTATTTTATTCAGGCATTGAAACCCACACGGATTACATTTATTGAGGATGATTTCATTAATAAATCAGAGAGTCCCTAAAATCAGAGACTTCAACAACTTCATGCGGCACAATCAAATCAGAGTTTTGCAACAAAGGGTAATGATGCCGACGAGCCAAACTGCCGAAGAAATATACCAGCAATTTATAAAAACCTATCCCGACATTTTACTTCGTGTTCCGCAAGTGATCGTTGCTTCGTATCTACCATTGCTGCCTTCAGGAGGATAAAATTTCCAAAAGAGCGCTGAAAAGCCCGAAAGGACTGCCGGAAAGTTAAAAGGGCGATGAAAAACGTAAAAGGGCAGCCATTTCCATTAACAGGACGGCTCCCCGGCCAAACTGACGGCCATATTTTCAACAGGACGACAAAATCTTTAACAGGACGACGTTTGGGAGTAACAGGACGACTCCCCGGCCAACATGAAGCCGTTTTCGGGTAACATGACGGCCCTCCAACCAACATGACGACTACATTTTCAACAGGACGGCTTTTCCCGGTAACAGGAGCGCCCTGTCCTTTACTCAGTGACGATCTGAAAAGGGTTTAATCAATAAACGAAAGACACCTTCCGGTCAAAACCAATCCGGATAAAACTCTGCTGTTATAGCTTCCCGTAAACCGATTTCCGGTATTCAATTCCCCATTTGGCCAGTTCATCAATCAGAGCCGAAAGCGTTCTGCCATATTCAGTAATTGAATATTCCACCGTTATGGGTTTGGTGTTCATTACCTTCCGGCTAATCAGATTATTCATTTCCAGATCCTGCAGCTCTTTCGACAGCATTTTAGTCCCTATTCCGTTTATTTCGCGCAACAAATCCATAAAGCCCAGCTTATCGCCTTCGATGAGCGTGCCCAGGATGTGGAATTTCCATTTTCCGGACAATAAACTCATGGCATCACTGATTGCCTGCATCCTGACCTGACAAACCGGAGTATTGTTTACCAATGCTTTCTTTTTCATTTGATTTCGCTTACTGATCAAAGTCTTTGCGAAATTACAAATTACCCCCCGGTTTCCAAAAGGGAAGCACTTTCCTGAAGGAAACCCATAGGATAAATACATCCCGGGTATTGTAGCTTTGAACCGTGATCAGGCGTTTAAATTTTACTGAAAAGGAAAAAGCAATGAACAAAACAGCGGGCATATCCTTGTTAGCAAAAAGCATTGTTATCAAAACCCCAAAAGCTAAAAAACTTGAAAACACTGACAGCAATTATAGTAATCGTGCTTGTCAACTTAGGTTGTCAGGCTCAAACAAATAAGACAATGGAAAATAAAAACAATCCTCTTTTATGTGATCCGGTTGAAGGCGTTTGCGGAATACCGAGCCAAGTGACCGCCAACGACACGGTAGCCCCAAACACTAAAAAACCTGTTAAGCTTATTTACTTCACCGACCCGATATGTTCTTCGTGCTGGGGGATCGAACCTCAGCTAAGAAAACTGAAACTGGAATACGGGCAC
This sequence comes from Prolixibacteraceae bacterium, assembly GCA_016788685.1. Lineage (GTDB taxonomy): Bacteria > Bacteroidota > Bacteroidia > Bacteroidales > Prolixibacteraceae > Aquipluma. The sequence continues at coordinate 2,781 of JAEUSS010000554.1, forward strand.
AAGCTTGAAATAGAATACCGCATGGGAGGCCTGTTGCCCGATTGGAGTTACAACGGCGGTGGTATCAGTAAACCTTCGGACGTGGCCCTCCATTGGGACGAGGTCAGTTTATATTACGACATGCCCATTGACGGAGACGTTTGGCTGGAAGACCCGCTGTCTTCTTCCTATCCGCCATCCATTGCTTTTAAAGCAGCGCAAATGCAGGACAATGAAAAAGCGCTCTGTTTTCTAAGAGAGATCCGGGAAATGATTTTCCTGCAAAAAAAGAACATTGCAAAGTGGGAAAACATTGAAATTGCAGCCCAGAAAGCCGGATTAAATACGGGACAATTAAAAGCTGATTTCGACGGAACAGCCGGGATACGCTTTGAAGAAGATTTGAAGCTGGCAAGATCAATGGGAGTACGGGGCTTCCCAACCATGTTTTTTTCCGATCACTCCGGAAACAATGAAATTGTATACGGTTCAAGGCCATATGCTTTTTACGAAACTGCAGTCCTGAAACTTCACCCAACAGCAACAAAAAAGGAATATGATAAAGATTGGGAAACGCTTTTTTCAAAATATCATTCTTTAACAGCGAAAGAATTTGCAGAACTCTCGGGTACACCCCGGGCAGAAAGCGAAAAATACTTAAATAACCTCGTTGCAAAAGGCAAGCTGAAAAAGTTAACCACCAAAAACGGCTCTGTGTGGACCATAACCAGTATCAGTCGCTGACAGCCGTTGTACTGACCTAAACCAAGGACTGGCGTACCTCACCAAACGTCAGTCCTTGGTATTTGGTATTGTTCCGCAAGCCACTCCTGACCTCACAACAAACGACTTAAACCCTGATTCGGTATTTTTTACGCCGCATGACCTCAGCGCTCAACAAAAAATAAGGTCAACTGTTCTTGTTCTTTTCACCTGACAAACAACTTTATGAAGTCCAGGTAAATGCAATAGCAACGACATCAGACATCGTTTATCCGGCTCGGCACCGGAGAGCAACAGAAGCCAGCATTTCCTGACAAAAATTTAAAAGATATGAATCCGAAAGTAGACAAATACCTTATCGACGGTTGTATGCGCTGCGAGTTCGGGGCAACTCCGAAATGCAAAGTGAACAATTGGAAAGAAGAACTGGTTATGCTCCGGCATATTGTATCCGAATGCGGCCTAACTGAAGAACTGAAATGGGGAGTCCCGTGCTACACATTCAATAACCAGAACATTGTTATCGTATCTGCCTTTAAAAACTACAGTTCTCTTAGCTTTTTTAAGGGGGCATTGTTAAAAGATCCGCATCAGATTCTTGTTCAACCGGGCAAAAATTCACAATCGGCACGATTAATAAAATTTACCAGTCCTGAACAAATCACAGCGTATCGGGAAATATTAAAAGCATACATTCTGGAAGCAGTAGAAATTGAAAAGTCAGGAAAAAAAGTCGAATTCAAAAAGAATCCGGAACCCATACCTGACGAACTGCTGCAAACATTTGATGAAACCCCGGAACTAAAAAAAGCCTTTTACAACCTG
>JAEUSS010000584.1 GCA_016788685.1 Prolixibacteraceae bacterium
TGCATGATACATACAAGAGTGCTCTGTTCCTGTAAAATTCGCTTATTGTTTTACAATTTCGAGTAATTCAACTTCGAAAATAAGTGTAGAATTTGGTTTGATATCCTGACCGGCACCTCTTTCGCCGTAAGCTAAAGCTGCAGGAATGAATAATTTCCATTTTGAGCCGATCGGCATCAGCTGCAAGGCTTCGGTCCATCCGGGAATAACGCGGTTTACCGGGAAGACTGCTGGTTCACCACGGTCCACCGAGCTATCGAAAACTTTACCATCAATAGTTGTTCCGTGATAATGACATTTTACCTGATCTTCTGCAGTTGGTTTTGCTCCTGTTCCGGCTTTGATGATTTCATATTGAAGACCGCTGGGAAGCGTTACGATTCCATCTTTGCTTTTATTGGCAGCAAGAAAATCTTCTCCTTCTTTCAGGTTTTTCTCAGCTTCAACTTTTGATACTTCAGCAAAAAAAGCCTGAACTGCTGCATTGGCATTCTCCGGCTTGATCTGAACTGAATCACCTCTGAAAGCTTTCTCAAAAGCAGCAACCAGAATGTCTTTATTAAGCTGGTCAGCTCCCGGAGCTCCCTTCATTTGCTGTTTGTTGTTTTCGCCAATAAGTACACCAAGGGCGTAGCTTACTGAATCGTTTTTACTTGTAAGTTTTAACTCACCTTTTTTTCCTGAATTCTGACAGCCTGCAACTCCTACTGTTAACAGGAGCGCTGATGCATAAATAAATGTTCTTAACTTCATGTTCTTCTTTTATTATAAATAATTAAACAATTTCCAATAATTCCACATCAAAAATCAAAGTTGCATTTGGTCCGATCATCCCACCGGCTCCTTCTTCTCCGTATGCCAGATTTGGAGGAATAAACAGCCGCCATTTCGATCCGACAGGCATCATGGTCAGTGCCTCAACCCAGCCCTGCACAACGGCGTTAACAGGAAAAATAGCCGGTTCATTACGCTCTACCGAACTGTCGAAAACCGTACCGTCAAGCAAAATACCATGGTAATGGCATCTGACCTGGTCATCATAGGTCGGACAATCACCATAACCTTCTTTCAGAATTTTATATTGCAGTCCCGACTCGGTCTCTACAACGCCCTCGTTATCCAAATTATTCGAAAGGTACAACAAACCATCTTCCATATTTTTTCCGGCTTCTTCTTCATTTTGAGCCAGCATAAACTCTTGTAAAATCTGATTGGCCTCATCCATGGACAGTTTCGGTTTATTTCCTGCAAAAATATCCTGAAAACCTGCTAAAAATTGCAAATGATTAATGTTTTTAACTCCGGATTGGATGAGATTAGATGAAATTGTTAAACCCAAAGAATAAGAGAACTTTTCCAATTGGTCTTTAAATTGATAATCAGACATTACACAAATATGAAATTCAGGCTACGAATATAGACTAAATTTTTATAACCTGAGAAGAACTTAAATGGTCTTTTTACCTCTCAGGATTTCTTTTTTACCAATCGGTCCGGGAATCCGCTCCATGGAAAATCCCGCAGCGGAAAAAGCCCTCCTTACGCTCCCTTTGGCGCAATAAGTAACCAAAATACCACCCTTTTTAACAGCTGCGGCTACTTTACTGAGTATCTCGTCTGACCACATCTCGGGTTGCTTACCCGGTGCAAATGCATCGTAGTACACCAAGTCAAACTGAGGTACCGGATCAAACCGGTGAGTCAATAAATCAGACTGAACTTTATGAAGGGTAAAATCAGGAGATATTGCCTTCGCCTGATTCCATTCTGTGCGGTGCATCTGCTGAAAGGTAT
>JAEUSS010000594.1 GCA_016788685.1 Prolixibacteraceae bacterium
GGAATGAATTATACGTGCTAAAATAGGTATGAGTGTATCGGTGGTTAACAAAGAGGGGGCTGTAGGAGAGAGGTTGGTACTCTAGAATTTTCCAGACCACTTTGATCTGGAAATGCAGAATAACGTAGTTCCGGATTTTCTTTCCGGAGAATAAACATCACGGATTATGCTCTCCCCGGGAATTAGCGGCAGATTGAATTAGAAGCCGAATCAGCTGAGGGGTTTTTGCAAGCAGATGCGACTAAATGGCAGTTGAAATGCAGGGAAACGAACACAAAATAATAACAACAAATATTTTATATGAAACAATTTCTACTTTTCTCATTCGTAGCCTTCGCTTTTTTGCTGGGCAGCAGAACAAGCAAGGCTCAGTTAGCTGCACCAACGAATGTTACAGCTACCCCATCAACAATCAATCTGGGATCGTCTTCAAACCTGAATGCAACCTCTGTTGGCAACCAGATTAAATGGTACACTGCAGCTACAGGCGGATCTGCCCTGACAACAGTGAACAGTGGGGTAAGCTATTCGGTTTATCCATCTGAATCAGCAACTTACTATGCAGAAGCATACGGAAATGCAACAACAGCGTTAACGTTGGGTGTTTTAAATAATGTTGGTTGTTATGGGTTATTTTTCGATATTGCTACTGGTAGTACTCCGGTTTCTATCTCTGGATTCACCTGGGCTAGTAATTCAGGTGGAGGGATACGCAGCGTAAGTGTATATACTAAAACTGGTACTTACTCTGGTTTCGAAACAAATCCTTCGAGTTGGACTATTCATGGAACTTATAATTCAAGTGGCACAAGTAATCAAAATTTGGATTTTACTACCGCAGTAACAATTCCGGCTAATACAACTTATGGTTTTTTTATTTTTTTGAATGATAACACTGGAGATTTCCTTGCCAATGGATCTGCATCAGCCCTTGTCTTTTCAGATACAAAAATAACTGTAACAAGTGGCTCTACATCGTCGAACTATAATCTTCCATTTTCAAAATATAATGGATATCCAGGAAGTTTTTATACACTGAAAGGAAGCATAAAATATAGTTCAGGTACTACAACAACCAGTGCAACCCGGACTCCGGTTACGGTTACGGTAAACCAGACACCTACCGACATCACTTTATCGGCAAGCTCGGTAAACGAAAATGTGGCAGGAAATACAACTGTTGGAACCTTGAGTACAACCGATCCGGATGCAGGCAACACTTTTTCGTATTCTCTTGTTGCCGGTACCGGCGATACCGATAATACCTCATTTAATATTAGCGGCTCGGCCTTGCGAATAACCAATAGTCCCGACTTCGAAGCAAAAAGCAGTTATTCGGTTCGGGTACGCTCTACCGACCAGGGAGGCTTGTATTTTGAAAAGGCACTAACCATTACCATCAATGATTTGAATGAAGAACCGACCGACATATCATTAACCTCATCGTCAATTTCAGAAAATCAACCTATTGGAACTAAAGTGGCTTCCCTTTCGTCAATCCCGTCGTCTGGAATATATTCCTATAGTCTTGTTGCCGGAACAGGAGATACGGATAACTCAAGCTTTTCTTTAAAAATTAACTCAAGCGAGGATCAAAACTCTGGTTTGGGTAATACTGAAATTGGCCTTTTTTCAGGTTATGGAGCGATATGGCAATCATTTACAGCACAAAGCTCCGGACCTTTAACAAAAATATCATTGAGAACTGCGAGTGGATCAGCAACTTCATATACGATTAAATTAAAAGTATATAGTGGTGAAGGTATTGGTGGAACATTCCTTGGAGAAGCAACTACATTATGGTCCCCAGCCAGTAATTATATAACCTGGAATTTTAATGGTATCTCTGTCGTTTCAGGTCAGAAATACACCTTTGAGCTGACAGAATGGACCTTTCCAGATGGTTATGGAATAAGTGCATGGACTGATGAAACACATTACACAGGAGGAAAATTAAATTATTCCGGCTATTCTGGATATGAGCTTACATTCGTTACTGTTGTTGGATCATCTGTTGATCTCGTTTCGGCAGAGTCATTTAATTATGAGAATAAATCCTCGTATAGTGTAAGGATCAAAACCACAAATACTTCGAATGAATATTTCGAAAAAGCGTTTACAATTTCCATTAACGACATTGCTGAAGCTCCTTCTGCAACTACCACCGCAGCGACCAATGTTTCTGCCACAGGTGTTACATTAAACGGAACGATTAATACGAATAATTCAAACACGACTGTTTCTTTTGAGTATGGTAAAACCACCGCCTATGGCTCAAGTATTGTAGCCGACCAGAGTCCGGTTACGGGCACTATCTCAACCGCGGTGAGTAAAGCAATTACCGGATTATCATCAGCAGCCCTTTATCATTACCGTATGAAAGCTGAGAATGCTGTAGGAATTACCTATGGAAGTGACCAGACATTTACAACTTTGGCTACAGCCCCAAGCATTACCAGTACGCCAACTCTTACCGTGCCCTACGGAAAACCCTATAGTTACAGTATTGAGGCCACTACGGAAGGTGAAATGGAAACCACCCTTACGGCCCCCACCAATCCGGCATGGTTAAGTTTTAATGCAGAAGGCCAGAATAAGGCGACCCTCTTTGGAAGCATCCCTGCCGGAAACTATATGGTAGGTGTAGCGGGGGACAATGATGGCAATATGTATGCGATTACCCTGAATGGAACAACAATATACAAGATTGAGCCAGACGGCACCACGACCCTTTGGAGATCCGGATTGTCATCAGGAAATGTATATGCTCTTCATGTAGCCAACGGATATATTTATATACCACGGTACCAAAATTCAACTCAATCGATTACACGGGTGCCATTATCTAATCCTTCGGCAGTAGAAGAGACCTTTGCCTCCAGCATTGCTGGCGGGATCCTTTCATTAACCGACAAGGATGGCTGGATTTATGCTACGGATTGGAATAACACCAGCATTTACCGGATTAACGAGACCACCAAAGAGAAACAGTTGCTGCTGAATTCTTCAAATGGAATCCCCACCCAGGGTCCATTTGGTTTAACATTCGGAAATGACGGAAATCTTTATATCGCCACATGGAGGACTAGGAGTATCGTAAGATATGATGGAACCAGGCTTTTGACCGGTAATCCCGGAACCCCAACCACGGTGCTTTCAGGCCTGCCAGGCGATGTAAGTTCCATTCGGCAAGATAAAAGCGGGAACTTTTATTTGTCGATGTACGGCGGAGGTGTTCGAAAATATACCTCTGATTTCTCATCCTTTACTTCCGCTTCGTCAAGTGCATCCGATGATGTCTGGAGTTTATCACTTACAGCATCCGGAACATTGGTTTATTCTATTTATAATACGAATAACATTTACCGTTTGCAGACGGGAGCCCTTCTGAGCGGAACCCCGGCAAAATCGGATGTTGGCGACCATGCGGTTGTCGTTAGGGCAAGCAATTCGGTGGGTTTTACCGATCAGGCTTTCACCATTAAAGTAATAGATAATGTGGGGCCGGTGATAGCTGACTGTACTCCGGCAAACAGTGCCACCAATGTGGCTTTTAAACCAATTGTAAGTCTTACTTTCGACGAGGCTGTCAGTCTGGGAACCTCCGGTACCCTGACCTTCTATAATGGTGCCACACTTTTAAAATCATTTGACCTTTCGGTTCCTGAAGAAAAAGCGAAGATCGTTCTTGCGGCCAATCGCTTATCACTTAATGTTGAACTTACCGATAATCTTCCTGTAAATACCATAGTGTCCGTTGGAATGAGCGCAGGCTTTGTAAAGGATGACCACAATAATAACTTCACCGGCTTTACCGCTGCATCCAATACCTGGCGATTTACTACCATCAATAAAAATACACAAACCATAAACTTCCCGTCAATTGCAGCGAAAAAATACGGAGATGCAACATTTACGCTCGGTGATGCTAAAACAAACCGCGACCTGACTGTAATCTATACGGCTGAAGATCCGGCGGTTGTCAGTATATCCGGAAATCAGGCAACTATACTGAAAGCCGGTACATCGAAGATTACTGCAACCCAGGCTGGCGATGGATTAAATCTGGCCGCTACTCCGGTTGAACAAACGTTGATCGTTGGAAAAGCGACCCTTTCCGTTACTGCCGATGCCAAAACTAAAACATACGGTGAAGCCAATCCTACACTGACCTTCCAGTACAGCGGATGGAAAAACGGCGAAACGGAAACAGTACTGGATACCCAGCCAACCGCTTCAACTACAGTTGACCTGTTAACCAACGTAGGAACGCACACCGGAGCCATTACGGTTTCTGGCGGTGCTGACAACAACTACGCGTTCAACTACGTTCCGGCCAGCATGGAAGTAACCCAGGCTGCCCTGACTGTTACTGCCAACCCCAAGACCAAAGTTTACGGAGAAGCCAATCCTGCATTGACGTTCCAGTACAGCGGATGGAAAAACGGCGAAACTGAAACTGTTCTGGATACCCAGCCAACCGCTTCAACCACGGTTGACGCGTTGACCAATGCGGGAACCCATCCGGATGCGATTGTGGTTTCGGGCGGTGCTGACAACAATTACGCATTCAGCTACGTTCCGGCCAGCATGGAAGTAACCCAGGCTGCCCTGACTGTTACTGCCAACCCCAAGACCAAAGTTTACGGAGAAGCCAATCCTGCATTGACTTTCCAGTACAGCGGATGGAAAAACGGTGAAACTGAAACCGTTCTGGATACTCAACCAACCGCTTCAACCACGGTTGACGCATCGACCAATGCGGGAACCTATCCGGATGCTATCGTGGTTTCTGGCGGTGCAGACAACAACTACACGTTCAGCTATGTTCCGGCCAGCATAGAGGTAACCAAGGCAAGATTAACGGTTACGGCTGATAACCAAACCAAAGCTCACGGCGAAGCTAATCCGGCACTGACTTTCCGGTACAGTGGCTGGAAAAACGGGGAAGAAACTATTGATGAATCGCCTCTTATTTCCACAACCATTAATGCAACAACTAGTATTGGGACATATTTTGATGTAATCCTGCTAAGCGGAGGTTCTGATAATAATTATTTGTTCGATTATGTGGCTGGCGACTTTGAGGTAACCGGTCCCAGAATTGCCGGCGATACCAACGGCGATGGCAAGATCACTGCTCCTGAGCTGGCAGGTGATAAGAACGGGAACGGCGTAATCGGCGGAAATGAAATTGCCGGTGACAACGATGGAAACGGTGTGATTGAAGGAAGCGAAATAGCAGGCGACACCAACGGTGATGGAAAGATTGACAGCAATGAAATTGCCGGCGATACCAACGGCGATGGCAAGATCACCGCTCCCGAGCTGGCAGGTGATATGAACGGGAACGGAGTAATTGATGAAAATGAAATTGCCGGCGACAAAGACGGAAACGGTGTGATTGAAGGAAGCGAGATAGCAGGCGACACCAACGGTGATGGAAAGATTGACAGCAATGAAATTGCCGGCGATTCCAATGGCGATGGCAAGATTAGCGCTCCTGAGATTTTGGGCGATCGCAACGGTAACGGTCTGATCGATCAGGGTGAAATAGCCGGTGACCGGAACGGTAACGGTCGGATCGATTCGGATGAGACGCGCGTTATTGATCCGGCGAGAGACCATATCAATGTGGATCATCTTTTCAGTCCGAACGGCGATGGTATCAACGACTACTGGAAACTTCCGGAGATTGAGAAGCTGGGGCGTGTCTATGTGAAGATCTATAACCGCTGGGGAACGTTGCTCTATGAATCGACGAACTACCAGAACGACTGGGACGGAACTTCGCGTGGCAAGGCCGTACCTGAAGGGGGGTATATTTACTTCATCAGGACAGAAAAGGGTCAGACGAAAACCGGAGTTGTTAACCTTGTCAGATAATAGCAAACAATAAAAAAGGGGATGTCCCGGGAGTTGGCGGTCAGTTGTTTGGTGTTGCTCACCATGGCGGAAAATCTGAGGCTAGGGATTCTTGGGACCTCCCCGTTCAAATACATAAAGAATAAGAGATATGAAGAATTTTCTAATGATGATAGGCATTGTGTTGTTTTGCAGTTCGTTATATGGACAACAGTTGCCACTAACCGAAAGCTATTTTGTTAACCGGTATGCGCTGTCTTCGGCCTACGCCGGAAATAGCGAGAACGAAAGCCTGTTTGCCAGTTACCGGAAGGATTGGGCCGGAATAAGTGATGCCCCGCGTACAATCCGGCTCAGTTATCACGACGGATTTAAGTCGAATGCAGGGCTGGGAGGTAAAATCGCCGTGGACAAATTCGGTATTTTTCAGAGTTTCTTCGCTATGGGGAGCTATAGCTACCGCTTGCAATTAGTTACCGATCATTTTCTGATCCTCGGGCTATCGGCAGGGGTGAACCAGAATTCAATCAAGTTTGATGAATACTACAATGATCCCAAATTTACGAACGATCCGTCGATGATTAATAAAAGGAGAAATTCCAATTTAACCCTGGTCAGCGATTTCTCGGTAATTTATTCGTACAAAGCATTTCAGACCGGGCTTTTGTTATCAAACTTTAGTAACAGCGATTCCAAGTATAGCGGAGTCAGGACGGTTTATAGCCCGTTTATGCATTATCAGCTTCATGCTATTCATACGCTTTCGCTCGGTGACGATTGGCAGTTTACCCCTTTGGCGGTTTTAAGGGGCGGAAAGAATGTAAAAGCGCAGTTAGAAGTTGCTTCCCAGTTTAAATACAACAACAAGCTGTGGGGTAGCATTGCCCATCGCGGAAAAAATGTTTCGTGCGTTGGTTTTGGATTAAACATGACGAAGGGCGTACTGCTGAACTACACCTACAACTTTTTCACCGGAGTGTCGGTCAGTGCTTTCCAGAATCATGAACTTACCCTGGGGCTAAATATCGGTGAGTTTATCAGGTAAGAAAAAAGGGTATAAACAGGAGGCCTTCCGGAGTTAATAAGACCAAGAGGCAGCAGGTCGGATCCTGCTGCCTCTTTTTGTTGTGGCGATAAGTAACCTATGTTTAGGCTGCCTGTTTTCAGGCTTATTCGTTTCGCAGCGCCTCTACCGGATTCTGTGTTGCTGCTTTCCAGCTTTGCCAGCCGATAGTAGCCATAGCAATGGCTATGGTAACAACACCTCCAAGCGGGTAAATCCATAAACCGATGTCGGCCCGAAAAGCGTAATTTGCCAGCCAGTTTTTCATCACCAGGTACGAGATCGGTGTTGATAGTGTCAATGCGATGATAATCAGTGTGATAATCTCTTTTGAGAAAAGAATGATAATATTTCCGGGCTGAGCACCGAGTACTTTTCTCACTCCCACTTCCTTGGTCTTTTTTGATGCGGTAAATGCTGCCAATGCCCACAAGCCAAGTCCTGAAATAAAGAATGCGAGTGCGGTGAAAATGCCGATAATATAACCAAATCGTTTGTCTGCTTTATATTGATTGTTGAAGAAGCTGTCGAGGAAAAAGTAATCGAAACTTGATTCGGTGAAGTAGGCCTGCCAACGACTTCGGATGATATTCAATACTGAATCGTAGTCTTTTTTTGCTGTTTTTACCGCAATAAAACGAGGATTAATCCAGCTTATCCGACCGTTGTACAAGAACATGACCGGAGTGTAGGCATTGCCCAATCCGCGTTGATGCCAGTTTTTTACAACCCCGATAATGGAGACAGGCTCTGTTTCGCCTTCAAGCATTACCCGTTGTCCGATAGCTTCTTCGGGGGTGCTGATACCCAAAGAAGCCAATGCGGCTTCGTTTACGAGCAAATGTTCGCGCTCGTTCCCGAATCCTTTCCGGAACGAGCGACCTGCCAGTAGTTTTAACCCGAAAGTCTCGACAAAACGGTCATCGACGGTCAGCATCTCGTACAGGCGGCTTTGATCGGAGTTGTTTCCCTGTAACTGGTTCGAAGCGAACATTGCCACTTCCATTCCGGGAACAGCTCCGGTCAGAGTAACCGAACTGATTGCGGGGTCCTGCTTCAGGTTTTCGGCAAACAGGGTTACCTGATTATTTAAATCTGCGCGGCTAACCGGGAACTTCAGGATGATAGTCTGATCGACATCAAAACCCAAATCCTGTTCCTGCATAAATTTCACCTGCTTGTAAACAATGAAAGTTCCGCAGATCAGAAACAATGATGCTGCAAACTGGAAAACTACTAAGATACGGCGGGTTGTCCCGGCTGAACCCGAATTGAAATAGTTCCCTTTCAGGATAACCGAAGGTTTAATTTTGGTCATGATGAAAGCCGGATAAAATCCGGAAAGCAAGATACCGGATGCCAGCACTGCAATTGACGAAATCCAGAAAACTGGTTGCCTGATGACAAACAGGTCAATATTTTCGCCGGTTAACTGATTGAAAGCGGGTTTCAGGATGACAACCAAAAGCCCGGCAAAAAGAATTGCTGCCAGGTTAATTAATCCGGACTCGATTAAATATTGCCTGATCAGTTGAATGCGAAAAGCCCCGGCAACTTTGCGGATTCCGATATCTTTGGCACGTTCCATCGCACGGGCAGTAGTCAGGTTTATATAATTAATCCATGCGGTAAGCAGAATGACAAAGGTGATGATGATCAGTGTGATCAGTGATTTTTTGTTCCCTTTCAGCTCCCTTTCATATTGTTTGGGAGGTGCCAGATGAATTTGCTTAAGGGGAACCAGTGAGACTGACCAGGTTTTGTTCTTCAGAGCTTGCTCTGTCTTGTATTTTTCGGCCATCGCCGGGAATTGATTTTCGATTTCCTTCGGGTCTTTGGAAGGTGACAAGAGCAGATAAGTGTATGCTTCGTGCATGTACCAGAACTCTTTCAGGTAATTAGGCAGAGTTTCGTAAGCGATGAGGTAATTGAACCGGATGTGGGAATTTGCCGGAAAATTTTCCAGTACTCCGGTTACTTCGCAATCGTAAAATGTGGTTCCGAAGGCAAAAGTCATTAGTTTGCCCAAGGGATTTGCTCCTTTGAAGAAACGACGGGCAACATCTTCGGTAATAACAACTGTATTGGGCCTTTTGAGCTGATCGTCGACCGCCCCTTCTTTCAATTTAAAGTCGAAGACAGAAAAGAACGAAGGAGATGTGTAGGCAATTCCGTTTTCGCGGCTTCGCTTTTCCTGGTACGAAACTGTTTGTTCCGGATTGTGAACACCTATCCTGACAAAGTCATCTATTCCTGTCATTTCTTTGCTTATAGCGCTTCCATAGCCAAACGAGCTGGTTGCCCATTCATCGGTAAGGCGGTTACCTTCGTAAAAGCGGCTTTCGACCCGGTAAATCCGGTCTTTTTTCAGATGCATCTGATCGAAGCTGAATTCGAAAACAACATAGTTGATAATCAGGATCGAAATGGCCATGCCAACGGCAAGTCCCAAAATATTGATTATGGAAAGCAGTTTGTTTTTCTTCTGGGTTCTTAAAACCATTTTCAGGTAGTATTGCAGCATTTTCTCTGGTGTTTAAAGGTTCATTGAATACTTTTATGTGCCTGATTATTCATACCTAAGTGCCTCCACCGGGTTTCGCGTTGCCGCTTTCCAACTTTGCCAGCTCACCGTGAGCAGTGCAATGGCCAGTGCCAACAAGCCAGCCAGGGCAAAAATCCAGACATCAACACTGGTTTGCATGGCGAAGTTGCCAAGCCAGTTTTTCATGATCCACCAGGCAGGCAGAACTGCCCCTGCAAAACCAACCATCACCAAAATCAGACACGACCGGTTCAGCATGAAGACAATGGCGGCATTGCCTGCCCCGTTCACTTTTCGGATACCGATTTCCTTGGTCTTTTTGCGCGAGGCAAACAACGAAAGGGCAAATAATCCCAGACAAGCGATGAATATGGTGAGCGAAGAAAAGATCCCGAACACTTTACCGAAACGAATATTCGACTGGTACTGACGGTTAAAAAACTCATCAACAAAGAAATAATCGAACGACGATTCGGGAAACAGACTTGCCCATTTATCCGATAAACCGGCCAATGTTTGTTCCGGATTCCCACTGATTTTTACTGAAATAAATTTCGAAGGAAGCCAGGGAATGGTTCCCTGATACACAAAAATGATTGGCAGAAATGCCTTTTCGGGCGACTGCTGATGGAAATTATTAACCACCCCGACAACTTCCATCGGGCGCGACGAATCGACCACCAGCTGTTGACCGATCGCTTCCTCAGCCGAAGCAAAACCGAAATACCGCGCAGCTTCTTCATTCAGCATCAGCTTCTGACGGTCGTCGCCAAACGATTCAGCGATAGCCCTTCCGGCTAAAACATTTAGCCCGTAGGTTGAAATAAAATCGAAATCGACCGGATAAAACTGCAACAACTGATCTTTCTGATTGGCCGCCCCCTGACGTCGCACCGGAGCGTAATTGGCCACCTCCATTCCGGGAATCACTCCTGATAAACAGGAAATCTCTACGCCAGGCAAATTGCGAACGTCTTTGCGGAACAAATCAATTTTTTGCATGTAATTCTCCGTTTGTCCCGGGAATTTAATTGCGAGCGTTTGCGCTGTTTCGTATCCCAGCGATTGGTTTCGCATAAAACTGATTTGTTTGAAAACGAGAATGGTCACAGCAATCAGTACGATGGATGCTGAAAACTGAAAACACACCAGTACTTTTCGGCTCCATCCGCTTTCGCGGGGCATCCCCCTTCCGTTTACCAGCGACGAAGGTTTAATGCGGCGCAGCAACCACTGCGGCGCAAAACCTGTAAGTGCAATTCCCAATGTCAATACGCCTACAAATGGAAGCCAGAACATGCTCTGCGTCAAAATATCAAAAGGAACAAGCTGTCCGGTGAGTCGGTTAAATAATGGCAAACACAACCAGGCGGCTACAACAGAAATGGCAACTGCAAACAGATTTGTTACCAACGAATCGCTGATAAACATATTCAATAAACTTCCGGCACTCGCTCCGGATAGTTTTCTAATCGTATATTCCTTTATCCTCTCGGTGGCCACGGCTGTGGATAAGTTCACATAGTTGAACCACGCGATCACCAGCAAAGCCACGGCAATCACGGCCAATACATATACGTTTGTGCTGTTTCCTTTTACTTCCCGTTCGTACGGTTTTTGTGGCGCAAAATGGATGTCGCGCAGGGGCAACATGGCCAGTTGCATGCTTTTCGAATTCATCCGTGCCGAGGTGGTATATTTTTCCGAAATCAGAGCAAACTGATTCTCGACAGACTTGGGCGAAACTCCCGGCCGCAGCAATGCATAGGTGTAAACTCCGTAAATGGGCCAGAAATCACGAATCCACTGAGGCAGGGTTGTCCACGAAATATAAAAATCGAAATGCAAATGCGAATTGGCGGGGATGTCATCCAAAACACCCGTCACTTCACATTTTGCCACACTATTTTCAGTTTTGAAAGTTAGCACTTTTCCCATTGGGTCGCCGTTCCCAAAATATTTGGCAGCCATCGATTGGGTAATCACCACCGTATTGGGATTGGAAAGTGCCTGTTCTGTGTTTCCTTTCAAAAGCGGAAACGAAAACAGCCGAAAAAACGAAGGTTCGGTATAACAACAATTGTACTCGCGGTAATGCGTATCGCCAACCGATACAATATTTTCGGTTTGAGGGCGCTGCACGGTAACCCGCACCAAATCCTCGATTCCGGTCAGTTCATCGCGCATAGCAGTTGCACAGCCAAACGGAGTAGAAGCCCAATGATCAGTCAATACTCCTTCGTCGTAGATCTTACTTTCAACCCGATAGATACGATCAGCGTGTTGATGGAATACATCGAAACGTGTTTCGTGCCACAGGTAATTCACGATCAGGAAAAATGAAGTCATACTGATGCACAAGCCCATCAGGTTAACGATACTTGTTAGTTTTGACTGGCGCATCCGCCGGATAGTTAGTTGCAGGTTTTTTCGAAACATGAGAAAAATTGAATTAGGTAATGTTACATCCCACGCATGAAAGCGATCATGCCTCCAGAAGTCTTATGGATGAACTAATCATGTGTAACCAAACATATTTTTATATCATTACTCTAGATCAGCAAGTCTGCCATTTGCTTTTTCACTTCTTCCGTAATTACCTGACCGTCGAATAAATTGATGACCCGGTGTGCAAATTCAGAGTCGTGCATCGAGTGAGTCACCATCACAATGGTGGTTCCTTCGCGGTTGAGTTCGGTAAGCAGGTTCATCACTTCCAGACCGTTTTTTGAGTCGAGGTTACCGGTAGGCTCATCGGCGAGGATCAGTTTCGGGTTGGCAACCACGGCACGGGCAATGGCTACACGTTGTTGCTGACCGCCGGATAATTGTTGCGGGAAATGTTTTTTGCGGTGACTGATCTGCATGCGTTCCAGCACCTTTTCGACCATTTCTTTGCGCTCTTTGGTACTTAATTTCAGGTAAATAAGCGGAAGCTCTACATTTTCATACACGTTCAGCTCGTCGATCAGGTTAAAACTCTGGAACACGAAGCCGATGTTGCCTTTGCGGAGTATCGTCCGGTTGCGTTCTTTGTAACCGCCAACTTCCTTACCATCGAAATAATACTCGCCCTTAGTTGGGTTGTCTAACAAGCCGATAATGTTAAGCAAGGTTGACTTGCCGCAACCCGAAGGCCCCATGATGGCTACAAATTCGCCCTTCTGAATGTGAAGGTTCACGTTGTTCAACGCACTGGTTTCGATCTCTTCCGTGCGGAATACTTTGTTGAGATTTACTGTTCGTATCATGAATAAAGTGGAAAAGGGAGAAGGGAGACCGAAAACCGGAAGTGGCATCGGTGCCTTTCCCAGGTTACTAACTAAATCGTTCTTTTCTGATTTTGATTAAATTGTATAATTGTGCTGATATTCTTTTTGTGCTTTCAAATAATGACTGATAATCGGATTCGCTTAGGAATCCCAATTTAAAAGCTATCAATAATTGGGTGCGAACTTCTCCTGCTGATCCTTTGGCTATAAACAGAAACTGTATAAACTCCTTATTGTATTGTCTTTCAAATCCTTCAGCAATGTTTGATGGAACGGAAACTGAGGCCCTGCAAATTTGATCTTTGAGAGAATAATCTTTACACCCCTGAAATTTGGAGTAAATATCCACGCTTAACGAAATGGCATTTTGCCAAACTTCAAGATCCTCAAATTTCTCAATTTTTGTTGTCATAAAACATATATTTAAGTTATAAGCCTAAAGTTATGAAGTTTGCCCCATTTCTTTTCCTTTCTCCGTTCTCCCTTTTCCTTTCTCCTATTTCATCACTATCCGGTCGTTCGTGCCGAACATTTCGTATCCTGAAGTTATCACTTTCTCTCCGGCCCGGAGTCCTTCAAGCACTTCATAATACTGAGGGTTTTGCTTGCCGATTTTAACCGGACGCTTTACGGCTTCGGTTTCGTCGGCATTGAGAACGAATACCCACTGACCGCCGGTACTCTGGAAAAATCCTCCGCGCGGAATCATCAGTGCCTTTTGTGATTCTCCCAATTCAAGCTTTACGTGATAGGTTTGACCGGTGCGCACGTTTTCAGGAGTCTTTCCTTCAAAAACCAGATCGATCTTGAACTGTCCTTCCCTGACATCGGGATATACTTTTTTCACCGTGAGGTTAAAACTGGTGCCATTGCGGTCGAGTGAGGCCTGAAGACCGCGGATTACCCGGTCAATGTAATGTTCGTCAATCTTGGCACTGACCTTGAAGTTGTCGAGCACGTTGATCTGTCCGATGCGCTGACCGCTGTTGATCGATTGCCCGATCTCGGCATCGAGCATACCCAGTTGCCCGTCGACCGGAGCTTTTACGTTCAGGTCGCCCAGCCGTTCGTGAACAAGGTCGAGCATCTGGCGCATTTTGTTCAGGTCGTTTTCCAGCGTAGTCATAGATGTTGCCCGAAGCATCGAGTCATTCTTTGCCTTGAGCTTGTTGATGTTCAGCAGGTGGGCTTCGTATTCGTAATCTTCTTTGGCCTGAAGATAGTCTTCTCTCGAAATCAGTTCCTCTTTGAAAAGAGTTTCGTATTGGGCAAAGGTGCGTTTCTTTCGGGTTAACTTGTATTCGCTGTCCAGAATATTGCGTTTCGACTGGATGAGTTCCGTTTCAAAGCTGATTCTTGTGTTGCGCAGGTAATTTTCTTTTTCGGCCAGAGCAGCCTCGCTGTTCAGAATCGTTTGGTAGAGCTGGCGGTTTTCGAGGCGAAGGATGACATCGCCTTTCTGAACAATGGCGCCTTCTTCGATAAATCGCTGCTCAACGGTTCCGCCTTCCATGGCATCCAGAAAGATGGTGGTTATTGGCTCCACCTGGCCGATTACGGTGATGTAGTCGTTGAATATGCCCTCTTCGGCTGTGGCAAATGATAGTTTATCTTTTTCGGTCCTGAAGGCCGAAGAGTGATTACCAAAAGTCAGGTATACAATCAGAAATCCGAGCAATACTGCTGAAAGACTCCAGAAGATGTGCTTCTTGCGAATTCCTTTTTTCTTTTCAATTATTTTGTCCATTCCCATGGCTAAGAATTTAAAGCCCTTTGCAACTCACCGGAAATAAAAGTGTTTCGGGCATTTTTATTATTGTTGATTTATTCACTGTCACTGATTTCCCTCTCCGGTCTGGTTGTGAAGAAACACTGGCTTCCCGTCTTCCCAAAAACGTTTCCCTTTATAGAAATCCAGGATTCGTTTTTTCATTTCGCATGTCAGTTTTGCATTTAAAACCTGGCTGGAAGTATTTGCCATCCGGTTTTTAATCGTATAAAGTTCAACCGGGTTGATCATTCCCTGGTCAAACTTTCGTTGTGCCGCCTGGAAGGTCAGCGAGTCAGCCTTCATCTGTTTCTCAGCTTGCTGAAGTTCTTTCCAGGAGGCTGTCAGTTCGTTGCAGTTTTCTTCCATTTCGTATCGAACCGTTTGCCTGGCCATTTCGAGTTTCATCTGAGATTGTTCTGAAGCCAGTCTGGCAGACTTTACTTCAAACCTGACCGCGTTTTTGCTGAATATCGGAATGCTTAAGGTGGCTCCGGCAAACTGGCTCCGGTTGTTTTTAATTTGGTTGTTGAAAGAAATCACGCGTTTGTTTTCGTCTATGTCGGTTTCAGAGAACCCGGTGTTGTAGGCAGCCTGCAGCCTGACCGAAGGGAAAAATCCTGACTTGCTGATGTTTATGCGTGCCTGGCTGGCCTGCAATTCACTTTCGAACGACCGGATGTAGGGCGATTGAGCGATGTGTTGTTTAAACAGCTCAGGCAAATTGACCACGGCGTCGGCAGCAGCCGGATTACCCGTTGGAACGTCGAGTGAAATCTGTTGGTCCGTTGGTAAGTTCATCGCTTTTTTCAGGTAAATCCGGGATGAGGCAAGGTGGTTGGAAGTCTGGATACAGAATAATTCTTCCTTTTCAAGGTTTGCCTTTACTTCCAGCAAGTCGGTCTGTGCCTTGAGCCCTGTTGTAACCAGCACCTGTGTTTTTTTTACGTTCAGTTCTGACAGGGCTTTCTGCTCATGGGCAATTTTCAGTAACTCGTCGAAGTAAACCACAGCGAAAAAGGCAGTCATCACGTCAAAAGCCAAATCATCAGTAGCATTAAGCCGGTTATTTTCGGCTATATCCTTCCTGAATTTCTGGTACCTGATTTGGTTCTGAAGCATTAGTCCGCGGAACAATTCGACTGATGCTCCCAGAGTGTAGGAGTTATTAAAGAAAGAAGTATGGACGATTCCGTTGGTATTCGGATCAACTGAGCGGCCGTAATTCATTCCGGCATTAATCCCCGCGCCCACTGCGGGGAGCAGGTTCCATTTCGATCGGCGGTAATCGGTCTCGGCAAGTTTTTCATCAATGGCGATATCCTGAAGTTGCAGATTATTTTCGATAGCGTAACGGATGCAGTCATTGAGTGTCCATTTTTTCTGGGCGCCTGACGGAAGGCTCATCAGGAATACAAACAGGAGAAATAAACTATTTTTCAAAGCGATCATTGTTTCGGTATTCGGGAGGTGGTGTGCCAGAATGATGCCATAAATACAAGGTGTTGTCTGTCAGGTGTTTGTTGTGTAGAGGTTTGCTGGCAGGTAAAAATAATTGACATTTGAGTGTAAAAATAATTGACACTCTGTTGGTATTGCTTTGAAGGGCTCGTAACTTTGATTTTAAAAAAAATGACAAAAGGAAATATTCTGATTGTCGATGACAACAAAAGCATTTTAAGTGCACTGGATATTTTTCTGGCTCCTGAGTTTCAGACCGTGACTACTTTGTCCGATCCGAACCAGATACCTACCGAGTTGCGAAAAAACGAGTATAACCTGGTTCTTCTCGACATGAATTTTAATGCCGGCATCAACACGGGTAACGAAGGTATCTACTGGCTGAGCCGAATCAAAGAGACCAATCCGGAGCTTTCGGTGGTGATGATTACCGCGTATGGCGATGTGGAGCTGACGGTGAAGGCATTGAAAGCCGGAGCCACTGATTTTGTCCTGAAACCTTGGGACAATGCCAAATTGATGGCTACCCTGAAATCGGCTCTGCAGCTTAATTGGTCGAAGAAGGAAGTAAAACAGCTGAAGGAGAAGGAAAAGGAACTGAAAAGTGAGATTAACCGCGAGCAGAAGTTTATTGTAGGCTCGTCGCCGCAACTGATGAGCGTACTGAATCTGGTCAGGAAAGTGGCAAAAACCGATGCCAATGTGCTGATTACGGGAGAAAACGGTACCGGGAAAGAACTGATTGCTCAGGAAATTCACCGGCAGTCGAAGCGTGCGGGGGAGGTGCTGGTAAGTGTCGACATGGGGGCAATAACTGAAACGTTGTTCGAGAGCGAACTCTTTGGACACGTGAAAGGTGCTTTTACCGATGCCCGCGAAAACCGTCCCGGAAAATTTGAAGTGGCCGATCATGGCAGTCTTTTCCTCGACGAAATTGGCAACCTTTCGTTTCATCTTCAGGCAAAACTGTTAGCCGCGATACAGAACAGGCAGGTGTCGCGTATCGGGTCTAATCAAACTGTTTCGGTTGACATCAGGCTGATTTGTGCGACCAATAAAAATCTCGAGCGTATGGTTGCCGATGGTTTATTCCGTGAAGATTTGCTATACCGCATTAATACCATCCAGATTGAAGTGCCGCCGCTGAGGGAGCGGGGAGAAGATGTGCTGGTACTGGCAGATTTCTTTCTGAAGAAATATTCGTCTAAATACAACAAACCGAATTTGAAAATTAATCAGCCGGCCCGGGACAAACTACTCAGATACTCCTGGCCCGGAAATATCAGGGAGTTGCAGCATACCGTTGAGAAGGCGGTCATCCTGAGTGAAAACAACGTATTAAAACCTGACGACTTTTTCATGCGGCCGAATCTCACGGGGAAAAATGTCTGGTCGGAAACAACTCTTGAAGAAATGGAAAAACGAATGATCAGCCTGGCCATCGAACGAAACGGGGGCAACTTAAGTGCAGCTGCGGATCAGTTGGGAGTTACACGCCAGACACTCTACAACAAAATAAAAAGAACAGGACAATGATCAGCCGCCATCTATACTTCCAAATCGTATTCCGGGCCGTAATGATGCTGGTACTGGCCCTGGCTGCCGGGTGGCTGGCTGTTGCAGGCGTTTCGTACCTGCTTGTTCTGGTGTGCCTGATTCTTGAGGTGGTTGTGGTTGTCGGTCTGATTAATTATTTGAATACCACGAACAGGAAAATAAGCTGTTTTCTTGAATCTGTCCAGAATAATGATTCGACATTACTGTTTCCGTCGGATGTTGGAAGCAAGTCCGTCGGGGAATTGTACCAGGGATTGAAGAAGGTGAACCGGCAAATTCAACAGCTTAAAATTGAAAACCAGCAGCGTGAGCAATACTTTCAGACTTTGCTTGAGCATGTAGCTACCGGGATTGTCACCTTCAATTCAAAGGGATTTATACTTCATGCAAACTCGGCGGCAAAAAAAATGCTGTCAGCCGATGTTCTGACTCATATCAACCAGCTGGAGCGTATCAACCGGGGGCTGTTACAGGCGGTGCAAAGTATTAAACCGTTTGAGCAGAAGCTGGTTCCACTGGTTTCAGAACGCGGTGTAATTGAGTTGTCGCTGAAGGCTACTTCGTTCAGGATTAACAACGACGAACTGATTTTGCTGTCTATTCAGGATATCCGGAGTGAGCTGGACGAAAAAGAACTGGATTCGTGGATGAAGCTGATCCGGGTGCTGATGCATGAAATTATGAATTCGATTGCCCCGATTACTTCGCTGTCAGAAAGTCTGAGCCGGTTTTTCGTTACCGACGGCCGGCCGGTGCTTCCGGGAGAGGTGGATGAAAAGACCATTCAGACAACCATTCGCGGGCTGAATGTGATTAAAGAGCAGGGAGGGGGACTGATGCTGTTTGTCGAATCGTACCGGAAGTTGACCCGTCTGCCCAAGCCGGATAAAAAAATATTCAGGGTTGAGGAACTGGTTGCCCGTGCCAAAGTGTTGTATTCTTCACTCGGGAACTCTCAAAGAGTGAAGCTTGAGGTGGTCATAAATCCAGCGGAAATGGAACTTTTT
>JAEUSS010000606.1 GCA_016788685.1 Prolixibacteraceae bacterium
GCAAACTTTCTGGACATTGGCGGAAGCTCAAACCCGCAAAAGGTAATTGATGCCATGAACATTCTGCTGAACGACAAAAATGTAAAAGCCGTGATGATCAACATTTTTGGTGGAATTACCCGCTGCGACGATGTGGCCAAAGGCTTGATCAAAGCACTGGAAATCATCATTACCGATGTGCCGATTGTGGTCAGGCTCTCCGGAACAAATGCCGAAGAAGGCCTGGCTCTGCTCAAGCAAACCGGACTTCCAACAGTAAGTTCGATGAGCGAAGCTGCCCAAAAAGCTATCGAATTGAGCAAAAAGTAGTTTTTGAAACATCAGACATTGAATTCTTAATTTTTCACTCCTTAAATCACCAATCAATGAGCATATTAGTCAATAAAGATACAAAACTGGTTGTTCAGGGAATAACCGGACGCGATGGTAAGTTTCATGCAGGCCGGATGAAAGAATACGGCACCCACATTGTTGCAGGAGTTTCTCCGGGTAAAGAAGGCGATTCAATCGATGGCATTCCGGTTTTCAACACCGTCGAAAAAGCGGTTAAAGCAACCGGAGCCAATACCTCCATTATTTTTGTGCCCGCACCTTATGCCGCTGATGCTATTCTGGAAGCATCGGAGGCCGGCATTCAGCTGGTAATTGCCATCAGCGAAGGTGTGCCGATTCAGGACATGATTCGGGTCACCCCGATCCTGAAGCAAAACGGGACGCTTCTGATCGGGCCAAACTGCCCCGGTCTGATCACCCCCGGAGAAGCTCTGGTTGGAATTTTGCCCGCCATGATTTTCAAAAAAGGGAACATCGGCTTTATTTCGCGCAGCGGAACATTAACTTACGAAGTTGTCAATCTGTTAACCCTGAATAATTTTGGACAAACAACTTGCGTGGGTATTGGCGGTGATCCGGTCGCCGGATTATATTTTATTGATCTGCTCGAACGTTTTGAAAACGATCCGGAGACTAAAGCTGTTGTGCTGATCGGCGAGATTGGCGGCGATGCCGAAGAACAGGCCGCGCGCTACATTGCCGAAAAGATGACTAAACCGGTAGTTGCATTCATTGCCGGACAAACCGCTCCTCCCGGGAAACGTATGGGGCATGCCGGTGCCATCATCTCCAGCGGTTCGGGTACTGCCGAAGAGAAAATTGCTGCTTTTAACCGGGCCGGAGTTCCGGTAGCCAAAGAACCTGCCGAAATACCGGAATTGCTGCGAAAAAAACTGGCAGAATTGAGCAAATGACCCCAAAAGCTTCGGGTTACGAGTTAAACTCGTAACCCGAAACTCGCATCCCCTAACTCGTAACCATATGTAAAAGGCATCCGTTTGGTTTGCCTTTTTTTCGTATTTTCGGGCATTCAATAAGAAAGTTGTATGCTGAAAGATTTAAAAATTAATTCGGAGTCGGAAATCCCGAAATACAAGCAGGTGGTCGATCTGTTTATCTCGGATATTGAAGCCGGTATTTTTAAACAGGGACAGCGTATTCCATCAATCAACGAAACGAGCGAAGAGCTTCTTCTGTCTCGCGACACGATTGAAAAAGCTTACGTTTACATGAAAAAGAAAGGTATTCTTTTGGCGGTCCGCGGCAAAGGATATTACATCAACCAGGTGAATGTAAGCAAAAAACTTAAAATATGCCTGATATTCAATAAACTAAGCAACTACAAACGAAGTATCTATTATTCGTTTGTTAAAACAATGGGCTCCAAAGCCAGTGTTGATGTATTTATCTACAACTACGATCCGGACGAATTTGAGGCTATCATAAACAACAACCTGAACAACTACGATTATTTTGTTATCCTGCCTCACGTGCAGAACGACAACGCCAATATCAGCAAAGTCATCAAACAAATCCCGCGGGAAAAAGTACTGATTGTCGACCGGTTTCTGGATGAACTGAAAGACTATCCGGTAGTTTACCAGGAATACGACAAAGACATCCAGTCGGCGCTGGCCTGCGGCATCGACCTGCTCCGGAAATACAGCCGTCTGAACCTGATTTTTCCGCAATCAGAATATTACCCGCCGTACATCGTGCGCGGATTCCGTATTTTCTGCCAGGTAAACGGTTTTGCAGGCAACATCATTGACCGCCTGGATGACAGTGAAATCAGTCAGGGCGAAGCCTACATCATTGTCTCCGATGATGATTTATATGCCTTTATCCGGAAAATCAAACAAAAAAACTGGACACTCGGAAAAGATTGCGGAGTGGTGGCTTACAACGAAAATCAGGTAAAAGAAATTTTATGCGACGGAATTACAACCATCTCGACCAACCACGAGGCAATCGGACAACTGGCCGCCCAAATGATTCTCACTCAAAAATTTGAGTGCATTAAAAGTCCGTTTGAATTTATCCGCCGGAATTCTCTTTAGAAGAACTGACAGCTGCGAGCCCGGCATGAACAACCCGGGACGTTGACTTGATAATCCGGAAACCGCTACATCCCCAAGTCGCCACTGATTTCCTGCATCGCAATTAAAGCCATTTCAGCAAAATCCTGAATCGGGATGCCGATCAGCTCGCATTCCAGAATATTTTCGCGTTTCACAGAGGCTGCAAAGGCCTTTTCTTTCATGCGTTTCGTAATGGATTTGGGTTTCACCGAAGCCAGTTTCTTATCCGGATACACCATTGCT
>JAEUSS010000608.1 GCA_016788685.1 Prolixibacteraceae bacterium
TTGCCTCCGAGATCGTTGTATTTACTCCCAAAGGGCGAATGATCAACCTGCCCAAGAATGCCACAGTTATTGATTTTGCATACGAAATACACACCGAGCTCGGCAACCATTGCATCGGAGCAAAGATCAACCACAAACTGGTCCCGGTTTCGCACGTACTTCAAAGCGGCGATCAGGTAGAAGTACTTTCTTCGAAAACACAAACCCCGCAACTAAGCTGGCTTAACTTTCTGATTACGGCCAAGGCCAAAACAAAAGTCAAACAATCCTTTAAGCTCGACCGGAAAAAACACATTGAGCAGGGCCGGAAAATTATCGAAGATCAACTGGCAAAATATAAAATACTGCCATCTTCCGACACTCTAAAGAAGCTAAGCGCATACTACGGCCTCACCAATAAAGAACAACTTTACGCTCAGGTCGGAATGGGATTTCTCGAACTTGACAACCTCGATGAAGTACTCCAAACCCGAAGAGAAAACAAACTGGCAAAATTCTGGAAATTAACCTTCACGCAAAAAAAAGAAGAACCAGCTCAACCAGGAAAGATCAACAAAAAAGCACCCTTCATTCTGAAAGAAGATCCGGAAGAAGCAAACTACTCATTGGCCAAATGCTGCAATCCGATCCCCGGTGATGACGTTGTCGGCTATATATCAGGAGACGACCACATCATCATCCACAAACGCAATTGCTCTGAAGCGCTGAAAATCATGTCGCAACAAGGCGACAGCATCATCACCGCTGAATGGACAAAATTTAAAAAACTGTCATACCTTTCACGCATTAAACTCAGCGGATTCGACCGCGTCGGCGTTGTCAACGAAATTACAACCATCATTTCCAAACAACATAACATCAACATGCGTACAGTTCACTTCGACACCCACGATGGAATTTTCGAAGGTGACCTGTATCTTTACATACATAGTGTCCAGGATTTGAACGAACTGATCTCAAGGCTCAGAAAAATAAAAGGAATTGACACCATCGAACGCATTGAGAAAATTCAGCAATAAATAGTCAGCCTGACTCTTTATCTGAAAAAAGTGTTAATTTTGTGCCTTATCTTTAATTAGTTTAATTATGAATAGCCAGAAGACCAAAGAGGCCGTCAAGCGTATGTTCATTGATTATCTGGAGAAAAACGAACATCGGAAAACTCCGGAAAGATTTGCAATTCTTGAAGAGATTTATTCAAGAGAAGGGCACTTTGATATCGAATCGCTCTACATTTCGATGAAAAACAAAAATTACCGGGTTAGCAGGGCCACCCTGTACAATACCATGGATTTGTTACTGGATTGTAAACTCATTATCAGACATCAGTTTGGCAAAAATCTGGCTCAGTTTGAAAAAGCTTACGCAATTCTCCAACACGACCACCTGATTGATCTGAGCAACGGCTCATTGACCGAGTTTTACGATCCGCGTCTGCGCGAGATTATTGAAGACATTTGCCAGAAAAATGAGTTTAAACTATCCCATCACACGTTATACATCTACGGGCAATACCTCAACAAATAAGTGAAGGCAGTCAGAGAAATTAGCAAAAATCAACAAATTAACAACCCGCATACTTTTAGGTTTTATTTTAATCTTACTTCTGCAAATAATTTGTAATTTTATCGCTCAAACATTACTGCGTACTCCGTGAAATCTGAACGTAAAACATTCATATTTCGCGGATTATTGTGTTTGAACACTTGTGAATGATTCAGAAAAAAGCTAGGTCTCTGCTCTGAAGTATCTTTTGCTAATAGTTGTGCACAGCTGCACTCGTTTCAATGTATCTCATTAATCTCGATAAAATGAAAGTAGATGTTTTGTTAGGCCTCCAGTGGGGCGACGAAGGAAAAGGAAAAATAGTTGATGTTTTGACACCCAAATACGATGTCATTTCCAGGTTTCAGGGTGGTCCAAACGCTGGTCATACACTCGAAATAAACAATTTCAAACAGGTGTTGCACACCATTCCTTCCGGAATATTTCACGAAAACAAACTGAATGTAATCGGCAACGGTGTGGTTATCGACCCGATTACCTTTGAAAAAGAAATTGAATCAATCAGCAAACACAACGTTGACTTACATAAAACGTTATACATTTCGAAGAAAGCGCATTTGATTCTCCCGACTCACCGCCTGCTCGATGCTGCTTCCGAAGAAGCCAAAGGGGTAACCAAAATTGGTTCAACCCTGAAAGGAATCGGGCCGACTTACCGCGACAAAATTGGCCGAGACGGATTACGGGTTGGCGATCTATTCGAAAATTTTACTGAAAAATATACCGCACGGGTCCAGGCACACAAAGACTTGCTGGACAACTATTACCATTACGATTACGCAAGTAAACTGGCAGAAACTGAACAAGAATGGATGAAGGCCATCGAAGTTCTGAAAACATTCAGAATTGTTGACACCGAGCACCTGATCAACGACAGTCTGCTGAGCAACAAATCAGTACTGGCCGAAGGTGCACAGGGAACCATGCTGGATATTGACTTTGGTTCTTATCCGTTTGTCACTTCATCGAGCACTATTTGTGCCGGGGCCTGCACTGGCCTGGGAATTGCCCCAAACAAAATCGGCAACGTATACGGAATTTTCAAAGCTTATTGCACACGCGTCGGAATGGGTCCATTCCCGACCGAACTTTTTGATCAGGACGGACAAAACATGCGCGATGTAGGCCGCGAATACGGCTCAACAACAGGCCGCCCGCGCCGTTGCGGCTGGCTTGACCTGGTGGCCCTGAAATACTCCATCATGCTAAACGGGGTTACAGAGTTAATCATGATGAAAGCCGATGTTTTGGACAAGTTTGAAACCATCAAAATATGTGTCGGATACGAAATCAACGGAGAGGTTATCGATAAATTCCCGTTCGAACTGAACGACAATGTAAAACCAGTATATGTTGAACTACCCGGATGGCAGACTGACCTGACCAAACTGTCGGACCAGAATGAATTCCCGGAAGAACTAAACAACTATATTAATTACATCGAAGAGCAGGTTGGCGTTCCGGTTTCAATCGCTTCGGTTGGCCCAAACAGAGCCCAAACCATTTTTTTAGGTGAATAATACAGAGGAGTCAGTCAACTGACTCCTTTCTTTTTCCAAAACTTTTGTTTTTAAATTGGAATAACTATTTTAGGTGCCTATTTAATTGGCCCTAAATGCGTTTATTATATTCCGGAAATGGAGATCACCAAACCAACTCTGCTACTTGACAAA
>JAEUSS010000620.1 GCA_016788685.1 Prolixibacteraceae bacterium
CTGTTTACCTTCTGATTCGTGATTTGCCGGTCGAGAAATGTCCGTCCGCCATTGTAGGAGGCGGCAACCAGCGACCAGCTGCCAAATTTCAGGTAAGCCGATTTCAGGATGCGGCAAGCGGCTTCTGTTGACTTTTCGATGTGGTAACGCTCATCAATTTCGGCATTTATTTCCAGTCCGTTCTCTTTCGCGGTTGATTCTAGGATTTGCCACAAACCAACTGCTTTGGCCGGAGAAACGGCCCGGGGATCGAATCCGCTTTCGGCAACGCACAAATACTTGAAGTCTTCAGGAATACCATTTGACTTCAGGATTGGCTCAATAACGGAAAAATAGCGCGGCGCATTTTTGATGTACCGGATGGTTTGTGAGTGGAAATAGACAGTCGACAACAGTTCGCGGTCGAGATTCTCCCGCACATCGTAATACTCCATCGGAACTTTCTCACCGGCAAAAGTGAGTTTTTCGGGTAATTCAACCGGAGTGAACAAATGAGTGCCGATGGAATCAGGCTGTTGAGTGCCGGTGTTTGAACATGCAGTTAACGGCAAGAAAAGCGTTACAGGGAGTGCCATCATCAACCTGGAGAGGCGGGTCGTTATTTTAAAGATCATAGTTTTCTTTTCAAAATTTCACAATTCGCAAAAATAGCGGTTTTAAATTCCTCAGTCAACAAAGCGTGCTTTTAATTAATCCAGTATTAACAGTTTCAGAAAATACGAAAAAAGAAAAACCGATCATTTGAATTGACCGGTTTTATGAGAGAATACCACAGTGTTCTTCGACATCCTGTTCCGGATGAATTAGTTTTTTTTCACTACCGGAATAAAACCTATTTGTTTAATGTTCTGAATATTTGAATAATCGTAAAGCATAAATCCTTTGTCGCCGATCATAAACAGGTAGTTGTTCAGCGGAATAACATCATAAGCATTGATGGATGGAAAAATGGCGATTTGATTGATGGCCAGCGGATCGGCAGCGTTGTAAACTTTCAGTCCGGCATCGCCGTCACAGATAAATAATAAATCATCGTCGATTCCCAAGCCTTGCGGCCCAAACATCGGGTACGACTTCAGCAAAGTGAATTTCGAATAACTATCACTCATCCGGATCACATCAAGCTGATTTACTGTTCCGCGGCAGGTCGTTCCGCCTTTCAGGGTTACAAAAGCCAGATCACCCTTAACCACCACCGGATCACAAGCCGTCACATGCGCAAAACTGCCTTTAACCGAAGGTTTTTCAGGAACTTCGAGCGATTCAACGATCATCCCGTTTTGCGTTCCGAGGAAAAGATGATTATCTGTAATAAAGATTGTTTCCACATTCCAACTGACATAACTGGTGTTTAGCAAAGTGACATCTGAACTTGAATTTAGCTTAAAAGTCAGCAAATTATTGCGGTCTACAATGTAGAGCAGGTTTTTGTACAAGCCGAACCGCGCCATACTGCCCCCGACACCGTAGGTTGAACCGCCAACACCTGAAGTACCGCTAAAACCGCCAACTAAATTGTAAGTTTTATCCATTGTCATGCTTTCGTAACCATAATAAATCGGGTAATAACGCTGTTCCAGTTCCTGACGGACACTCTTTTCTTCCCATCCGGTTATAACTCCTTTGGTTTCGTCCACTTTAGCGAGCGGCAGCTTTTCGTTGTACTTGGGCAACGTGTAAGGAAAAATCTTTTGTACACGCCCCACTTCTTTGATCGAAGAAAAACTCGCAACATCAATCGAAACCAGGTCAATATAGCTGTCGGCATATAAAATATTGTCTTTGATTGCAATGTCGATGTTTCCCGGAATCTCGATAAAGCCTTTGTTCTGCGGGTTTGCCGGATCTGTCACATCGTAAACGTGAACGCCTTTCATCTTTTCGTTAATGAAAATGTACTGATCTTTAAAATAGATTTTCCCGGGGTTATTCATCTCGCGTGCCGCGGTCATTTTTACAGCAGAGCGTAATTCGTCGTAACTCATGTAAACAGGCGAATTCGCATTGAAGGTTTCATAAATCTTATCGGAGCATCCTGACGCAAAAACGATTAAAAGCACCAGAGCGAAGTATATTTTTGTTTGTTTCATGGCTGCAATTAATTAAAGATAAATCCGAATTTCAGTGACAGACGCGAATAATTGGTTTCCAGCTTGTACCCGTTATCTCCCGAATAATTCAGTTGATGGTAGCGATAGCCGAAAGCAAAGAACCAGCCAAAGTTGTCGGAGGTAAACCGCTGAAAACCGACTGACGGATTAATCAGGAAACCACCCTCAGCATCAAGCTTTTCACTGGTTTGCGGATAATAAACATATGACGAAGACGCACTGTAATTGGTATAATGCCTCCGGTTGCCGTCTTCAAGAGGAACCTGCCAGCCAACCTGCAGATTTAAAAATGGAGTAAATTTCGTGTCCCTGAACTTATACTGAAACTGCGCAAAGGCCGGCATGTACGATTCTTCCAGAGATTCAGCGCCAAGGCCTGCCCCGGCATAAAACTTATCGACAACCCGAATATTTACCGATGTCATAAACGAAAATGGTGCCGATTGATTATTCGAAGAGTTACCTACCAGTACACCCGCCGATGTGTCAAAGAAATAATTTCGATTCAGTCCGGGTTCATGAGCAGTTTTCATAAATTTTGAAACGCTGTCAACTTCGGAGGCATTGAAAACCCACTCGTTTCCTGCTGAATTAATTTTCACCTTTCCCATGTCATTCAGCAACAACTGCCCTTTGATTATTCCTCCGGATTTCAGGTAAACCACGTCTTTTTTGCTTTTTTGAGCAAATGCCGGCAGAAGAAAAAAACCAGCAATTAGCATGATTAGAATTTTTTTCATTTGGTTTTTGGTTTTTATAAGATTTAAATGCTCGCCGGCTGATACCTCTGGTCATTTTTCAGCAGCCTGCACTAAATCGAAGATGAACTAAACCAACAAAAGGTTGCGCGACAGATAAATAAATCAAGCTTTTAAGCTGAAATTGAGTCGCTGCACACTTAGCAAAAACCAACGGGTGAAACAACCCGGAAAATTCGAATCATTTGGGGGCGTACTAATCTCAGAATTCGTAGCTTAACCCTGTAAAAATCCCTACGCTATAGGGTTTAAAGTCTACCGAAGAATTGCTGTTTAACGAATTAAGGTAATATTTGATCCGAGGTTCCAAATTCAGTGAAATATGCTTGGATAAGCCATACCTGAACCCCAGCCCCAAGGTTCCGCTATAATTCAAAGCCTCCATGTCTTTGGTTCTGCCAACCCGGGTTTTCCCTTCGCCACTGTCCATAAATGTTTGGTTTCCTACCAGCAGGTTCGAACTGAAGCCCCCCATCATTTCCACATCAAACCGCGAATCGATCAGCGTATAGCGCAAATACAAAGGAATCTCGATATACTCAAAATTCTGAATAAACTGAGCTTCCGATACCACAACAGCCGACGACAGCGATTTATCTTCAATACTGGTACCCAACACAATGCCCGATGGAATTCCGCTAAATTCAATCACTCCCGAAGCACTGTTCATCATCATGTTGCTGGTACGCGCGTCAATATTGGCCGATGCGTTAAAGTATGCGGCGCCCTGATCAGAAAAGGCATACTCCTTTCTTCCTCCGGAATAGCCCGTATTTCCGGATTTTTGTCCAAGTCCCGAGTAATAAACACCACTTTGTATACTCCAGCGTTTGTTGGTTTTGTATTCAACCGATACGCCGCCACCAAGCTCAACCTGGGCATCCGAAGATGAACTCAACATATTATTCGCATATTGTTCGGACTGGCTGGTCTTGTTTACATTATAAGCCGGGGCAACCTGTCCGCCAACCAGCCAGCGCCCTTTCTTTTCTTTGCCGTTCTGAGCAACCATCATTTGATGATTCATCTCCATGATCTGCTGATCAATCGTTTTCTCTTCAACTTCATCGGAAACCTCTTCTCTTTTCTTTTCCTGAAGAACAAGCACAGATTCTTTATCTTGACTGATCAAGCCCAAAATGCTTTTGAGCGGCTTCAGCAATCCTGATTCTTCGTTTGACGCAACCTGAATATATCCTGCAGGCAAACGTTCTGTTCCGGCCGTAAACTTTTCGTTCTTCACCGCCGGAGTATCCTGAATGGGACGAAGCCTGTCTCCGGATGACACCTGCCCGGAGGCCAACTGTTCGCTCCCGGCGACAGACGGTGCGGCACCTGTCTTTTTCCCCGCCAGATCCGGGGCTTCAGTACCTTGCGGTTCATTAACCACGACCTGTAATCCCAATCCCTCGCGGTCTGCAGTGTTCAACTGCCACCCGGCAACAAATGCCAGCAACAGAGCCGCCGCAACTCCGGCAACCCTCCAAATCATTATTTTCTTTTTCCGGCGAACTCCGGCGGCTCCGGCCAGAATATTCTCCAGTAAATAAGCAGGAGGTTCCTGCTCATAGTTCAGGAGCTTATCGCGGAATAGTTCATCCAGATTTTTATCCTTCTTCATGCCGTATAATTGTTATGGGCATTCAACTCCCCAAAATTCTCAACAACTTTCTTTTTTAATATTTCTCTGGCCCGCGCCAGGTTTGATTTTGATGTTCCCTGCGTAATCGACATCTCTTCGGCAATTTCCTGATGCGACATTCCTTCGATTACATACAGGTTAAAAACCAGCCGGTAACGCGGAGGTAATTCCTGAATCAGTTTCATCAGGTCTTCTGCCGCCATTTTGGCAACTACATCGTCCGAAAAGTTGACTGAATCATAAATCGAAACGTCTTCAACCGGATAGAGCAAATGCTGCTTTCTGATTTTTTCGAGTGAAACATTGATCATGATTCGCCGGATCCACCCTTCCAAAGAACCGTCATTCCGAAAAGCATTCAAATTACTGAAAACCTTGATAAAACCTTCCTGCAAGTTATCTTCAGCCTCGGTTGCATCTTTGGCATAGCGCAAACATACCCCGAACATTTTCGGTGCAAATTGCTGGTATAGTTTTGCCTGAGCCTTTGGATTCCCGGCAATACATTCGGATATGATTGTTTTAAAATCTTCCAATGCGCGCAAATTTCTGACTACCAAATTTAATCCAATAAATCAGACTTTGATAGATCGAACTTCGTTAAATGTGTGTTGCCTCTCTTCACTCAGTATCTCCGGAATCAGGAGGCATTTTCTCTAAGACGGAATTGGTCAGCGATTAGTTGCGTCAGTTAAAATCTTTTACCTTTTCCTTCCTGAATAATTATGATGACACGCAACCTATACGAACTTCAGCACGTCTTCTAATCGGAACTAACAAAAAAAAAGCGATGAAACCATTCCTTTCTTTCTTATTCGTTATCCTTCTGGCATCGGCCTGCACAAACGATCCGGAAAACCCGCCAGTAACAGACCTTGTCCTAACCGAGAAATCTGCCAAAATCGTTGCAGCCGATAATCAATTCGGGTTGGAATTATTCCAAAAAATAAATGCCTCGACCGAAGAACCTGGAAACATCATGATTTCGCCGATGAGCGTTTCGCTGGCATTAGCCATGGTGTATAATGGCGCCGGAGGCAATACCAAAACACAAATGGAAGATATGCTGCATAAATCAAATCTGTCTCCGGAAGAGATCAATCAGAGTTATAAAGATTTAGTAACTTCCCTTGGCAGCCATGACCCGAAAGTGGAGTTATCAATCTCAAATGCGATTTTCTACCGGAATGCCTTCCCCGTAAAAAATGACTTTATTACCACCAATCAGAAGTATTACCAGGCCGAAGTTGCGGGACTCGATTTTTCGAAGACTACCGAAGCCCTGAATACCGTGAATAGTTGGGTAAATACCAAGACCAACGGAAAAGTTGATAAGATACTTGAAAAAGTAAGCGGAGATGATGTTATGTATTTACTGAACGCCATATACTTTAACGGTCAGTGGAAATACCGTTTTAACCCCAAAGAAACGACCAATCAGCCATTTAAGAAAGAAGACCGATCTGTGATTCAGGTGCCAACCATGACTGTTGAAAACCCGTTCAATTTTTACAGCCATCCCAGCTTCCAGATGCTCGAAATGCCCTACGGCAGCGGTAAATATTCCATGTTGCTGTTTCTGCCGGAGCCTGAAAAAAAAACCGATGATGTGATTTCGCTGATGACAGCCCAAAACATGAATGAATGGATTTTGAAGATGACCGTGCAAAAGAAGAAGGTATTCCTCCCTAAGTTCGAGTTCAAGTTCGGCAACAGCCTGGTCGATGAATTGAAAGCCCTCGGAATGACCGATGCTTTTGCCAATGCTGACCTCAGCGGAATTACCGAAGCTGCGAACCTCTCCGTTTCTGATGTTATGCACAAATCGTACATCAAAGTTGACGAGCGCGGGACTGAAGCAGCCGCTGTAACCAATGTCACCATTGTTGTGACCTCTGCCGGCCCTGAGAATCCGTTCCGGGTAGATCGCCCGTTCGTATTTGCCATTCGGGAAAAAGACACCCAAGCCATCCTGTTTGTCGGCAAAGTTCTGAATCCCAACCAAAACTAAAAACACGGAAATACCAGGCACGTAACTCCGCCCCCCGGGACCCCGCGATAACAAGTACGAGTCTCCACCAGACTGTGTGAGACTAATCCTCTCAGAGCCAACTTCTTCTCCTGAAATAACGGGATGGTTATTTCATTTTCATGACCGCGACGGATCACCCCGGGGGTACCCGAAAAATATTTACATCCCAATGTAATTCTGTATATTTGATCGTTACCAATCAAACACTTTATGACAAGTCATCTGCCGGATGATCTGCCATCAGGTTGTTACTATAAATTTTAACCAATAAATAAACGTATGATCAAATTCAGATTAATCCTGATCATTGCCCTGGCTCTGATTTCAGGAATGAGTTTTAGTCAGATTGATTTTAACAAACCAGCGCCGATTGATCCGGATGCCAGAATCGGGAAACTCGACAACGGAATGACGTATTACATCCGTCACAACGAAGAGCCCAAAGAACGGGCAAGTTTTTACATCATTCAGAATGTAGGCGCCCTGCTCGAAAATGACGACCAGAATGGTCTGGCTCACTTCCTGGAACACATGGCCTTTAACGGCACTCAGCACTTCCCCGGAAAAGGCATCATCAACACACTCGAAAAACACGGTGTGGCCTTTGGCCGGAACATTAATGCGTACACCAGTTTTGGCGAAACGGTTTATAACCTGAGTGATATTCCGGTTAAACACGAAGGGCTCGTGGATACCTGTTTACTGGTTCTGCACGACTGGGCAGACTTCCTGCTGCTTACCGATGAAGAAATTGACGCCGAGCGCGGGGTGATCAGTGAAGAATGGAGAACACGCCGTACCGCCGGATTCCGCATGCAACGCCAGTTTCTGCCGGTTTTGCTGAACGGTTCAAAATATATGAACCGTGATGTGATCGGAGACCTGGA
>JAEUSS010000626.1 GCA_016788685.1 Prolixibacteraceae bacterium
TCAAACTTATCTTAACCGCCTGGATTTTGCTGCAAAACTTGCTGAAATAAACCGGAACAGTTCTGTTTTATCGTCTTTCAGAAAGAGGTTCTTCCAGTTTTTTGATGCGTTTGTCATCATGCGCTTCCTTAATCTGTCTCATCCCGAATATTATCCCCGGCAAAATCTTTCGGAAGCAATGGGGCAACTTTGTTTGGCTTATCCGGGAGCTTCGGCTCTCTCAGAATCCCGATAAGCAGACGGTAGCTTTCTTTTGTTTCTGACTCAGGTTTTAAACAGTAAAAAAAGAATATGGTATAACCTGACCAGTTGCGTTCGCTGTAACAGGTCAGGTTATGTTTTTTTTCTTCGTTTTATTGTTTGTTCCGTTCCAGTTCTTCGGCTGTTTGCCGGATCATCTCCCATGCCTGCCGGACATGTGCCAAAGAGGTGCCGGTTTGGGCAATACACATCCGGAGTATAAACCGGCCATCAACAACGGTGTGGGTAAAATACATTTTCCCGGTCTTGTTGATAGTTTCCAGGAGCAACCGGTTGAAGTCGTCTCCGTTTTTATGGGTGAAGCAAACCAGGTTTAACGGGACAGGAGCCGACAGGTTAAACTCTGCAGAGGCTTGCACCCACGAAGCAAATTGCTGCGCAATCCGGATGTGCTCCTGGATGTGATACCGTAATCCGTTGACTCCGTAATGCCTGATGACAAACCAAAGTTTCAGCGAGCGGAACCGGCGCCCCAGCTGGACATGCCAGTCGCGGTAGTCAATAACCGCGCCGCTTTCGGTTGCCCTGTTTTTCAGGTACTCCGGAAGTATGCTCAGGGTCTTGATCAGTACCGACCGGTCGGCCACATAGAAGCAGTTGCAGTCGAAATTGGTGAACATCCATTTGTGCGGGTTAAACGAAAAGCTGTCGGCCAGCTCAACCCCGTTCAGGAGATGCCGGTATTCAGGACAAATTGCAGCCGTCCCCGACATGGCCGCGTCAATGTGCATCCAAAGGTCGTACTTCCGGCAAAGTTGCCCGATCTCGGTTAAGGGGTCCATGGCGTTGGTCGATGTGGTGCCAACCGTTGCGCAAACAAAGAACGGGATACGGCCGTTTTGCAAATCGTCCCGGATGGCAGCTTCCAGCAAATCGGGTCGCATGGCCAGGTGCTCGTCGACTCCGATCAGCCGGAGATTATTCCTCCCGATCCCGGCAATCTTTACCGCTTTTTCCAGCGACGAGTGGGTCTGGTTCGAAATGTAAGCAACCAGCTGCCCCGTATTTCCGGAGTCGTTTGTCTGGTAATTAGTCTTGCGCTCGCGGGCAGCCAGTACCGCGCTCAGGGCAGCGCTCGATGCCGTATCCTGAATGACTCCGCCTCCCGTCGAATCCGATCGGAATTTCTCCGGAAGCTGAAGCATCGCTGCCAGCCAATCCATCACCCTGGTCTCCAGTTCGGTGCAGGCCGGACTGGTTGCCCAGATCATGCCCTGAACGCCTAGTCCGGACGAAAGTAAATCGCCCAGAATTGAAGGCCCCGAAGTATTGGACGGGAAATATGCGTAAAAGTTGGGCGACTGCCAGTGTGTGATTCCGGGCATAATGACCGAGTTGACATCTGCCATAATCTGTTCCGTCGACTCGCCGTCAGCAGGTGGTGCGGGTGGCAATTGGTCGCTGATTTCTCCGGGTTGAACCTGCGATAAAACCGGGTACTTTTCAACGTTTTCGTAGTAGTCGGCAATCCAGTCAATCATTTGTTTGCCTTGCTTCCTGAATTCGTCGGCCGACATGTGGTAATTTTTCGTGGTATTCATTCTGAATGTTTATCGAATGGTAAATCGTGTAAATATTCGTTCAGGCGAAAGATCGGAAACAGCAAACGTGGCAACCACAGCTCTTGCAGGGCCTGTCTTCATCCTGAAGATGAAGGTATCTACCTGCAATGCCTCGCCCGAAGCCTCTATTTCAACCCTTCCGTCCGGGGTGTTTTTAACCCACCCCAGGATGTTTAGTTCTTCGGCCTGGTGGCGGGCAAAATAGCGGAACCCGACGCCCTGAACCCGTCCGCTAAGGAGTATGTGAACCTGTTTTACCGGCATTTTCGTGTTTTTACTGGTTCTCTTTCCGGATTAATTGCTCCCGGTTTGCAAGGACTTTCTGGTCGCCGGTCTTAGCCGGGTTTCCGTCGGCCTGCAATTCATATGCTTTCAACCGAAAATCAGTTTCCTGCTCCTGCAATTTAGTTTCTTGCAACTGAAAACTCTGAACTCGTTACTGCAGGATTATTCCGGTTTTTCGGCTGTTCATGTTCAATCGTCAGCAAGAATTTTGCC
Organism: Prolixibacteraceae bacterium; assembly: GCA_016788685.1. Taxonomy (GTDB): domain Bacteria; phylum Bacteroidota; class Bacteroidia; order Bacteroidales; family Prolixibacteraceae; genus Aquipluma. The sequence goes on from JAEUSS010000626.1 coordinate 2,322, forward strand.
CGGGTTAGTCTAGCTTTTCCGGCATGCTAAAAGCTGCAACCGTTTCGGGTTGAATCAATGCCCAGATGGAGTAAATTCCGATCGCAGTTCCGAACGGGAAATTAAAAATCTCGATGACCGAAAGAATCAAGGTGAGGACCCGGGCCCATTCTTTTCTTTTGTAGAGTCCCAGTCCGGCCAAAATGCCGGGGATAGAAACAATAATAAATACGATCGCTAAAACATCAGCAATTATCGAAAGAACGGTTGCTCCGTTCGCATCATCAACAAACCCGCCCACTAATTTAAGAACTGTAAAAATCAATAACGCAATCAGTAAATTAAAAATGCTCAGCCCGATTTGAAGCGCGGCAACAATATTGATGTGTTTTTCCATGGTGATAAGTTTTTTAGTCTTTAGCTGATTTTAAAAGTACATATTATCCGGCACTTCTTCAATTTTATTTATGGGGGCTGTTGTGGTTAAACAATGTAAAAGGCTTGAACTATTTTGATTTAGAATTGTATTTTCTAAATTGAGGGTGATTTTTTTTGAATATTAGAATTAACTTTGTAACTCATAAAACAGGGGAGGGTAGTTGCATTATGGAGGTTTTGAAAGTTGTTTTACTGGCCATTGTAGTTATGGCTTTTGTAATGGTAGGTCTTGCAGTTCAGATACTTTTCAAAAAAGGAGGAAAGTTCCCGAATACTCATATCGGAAGCAACAAGTACCTGAAAGAAAAAGGGATTGCCTGTGCCCAGACTGAAGATAAAATAGAGCAGGCAAAAGCCAGAAAAGAACTGCGGTTTAAACAAGTTTCATTGAGCGAATCAGATTCTGCATCTTTTTGTTGAACTGACTTATTCCGGACGGTTTGAAGATAAGTTCTCACCAATAATCAGCCTGTATTTTCAGACAAACCAAGGGGTACATGCGTGTAAATTCTCAGGTATACACATGTTGCTTCGGGGCTCGTGTTTGTCTGTCGTAACGGTTCTGTCGGTGTGTTCAGCCAGAATAAATCTTATTCTTTCAGTTTATTACTGTCCGGCAGCGGTATGCTTTTTCCCCTGATGTTTAATTGATATTAGTTGCTGTTTTATCTGGTGCAAAAATGATTACTACTTTAAAAATCAAGCAGGGGCTTCGAAACCTGATTTTTGGCAAATCGGCTATAGATTTTGAAGACCAATTATCCCTGTTAACTTCAATTTCAATATCCTTCATTCTTATACTAAGTACTGTTTTCAACAGTGTGGCCGGACTAAAAAACTCGCTGGTTATATTATCGGCAGCCGGGGCATTGCTGTATTTCGGTTTATACCTTTGGGGACGGATTGCCGGTTTGGGGAGAATTTTTTACTGGATTATCGGTCTTGTTTCTCTTTTCTACGCTGATCTGGTATGGTATGTGAACTATGGCTCGAAGGGTCCGATAATGCCCCTTTTTGTGGTTTTGTATGCGTATTTGATTTTGGTGTTTAGCCGGAAACAATTCGTGGTGATTTCGGTGCTGCTTTATTTAAATTTGTTGCTCCTGTTTGTCGTTGAACTTGTGTTCTCTGAAGAGATCGGCGATTATCCCGATGCGAGAACCCGGATCATGGATAACTACATGGGGATAGTCTTTTGCCTTCTTGTTATTTATTCGTTTTTGGCGGCGATTAAAAAAAATTACATCCGGGAGTTCGAACGGGCAAAAATGTCGGATCAGCTGAAGTCGGCATTTTTGGCCAATATGTCGCACGAAATCCGGACTCCGCTAAACTCCATCGTAGGTTTTTCTTCGTTGATCACCGAGCCCGACTTTACTGACGACGATAAAAGGATGTTCCGGGAACAAATAGCCAGCAACAGCAATTATTTACTGAACCTGATTGAAGATATTATCGATGTATCGAAGCTTGAATCCAACCAACTTGCAGTGAAAGTTCAGGACGTTGATGTCGTTCCGCTGATCCGGCAAATTTCCCAGGCATTCCAGCTTTCGGTGAACCCCGGAAAGAATGTCGTTGTTGTCAACAGACTGGGAACTTCGAAAATGGTTGTAAGGGTTGATCCGGTAAGGCTTGGACAAATATTACGCAATCTGTTGTCTAACGCGGTAAAATTTACTGAAGAAGGGGAGATTGAAGTGGGGTGCATAAAGGAAAACGGTTTTTTCGTATTCTTTGTCAAAGACTCCGGAATCGGTATCCACACCGAACATCATCAGGTCATCTTCGATCGGTTTTTCAAAATTGAAAACAACACCAATTTATATCCGGGAACCGGGATCGGACTGTTCCTTTCCAAGCAACTGGTTGAAATGTTTGGCGGAAGGATTTGGGTCGAATCGGAAGTCGGGAAAGGAGCAAACTTTTATTTCACCATTCCGGAGTAACTTATCCCAACTTCAGCATTTCCTGCTTCCCGGAGTTTCGTTGAATAAAATGGATCGAGATTTCGTTGAACAGATTGGCCTGATCGAGGTTGCAGCAATGCCCGCTGTTTTTGATGATTTCCAGTTTCGCGTTGACTTGTTTCTTAACCAAATCGGCTACCATGGGCAAAAACATGTGATCGCCGTCGCCCATCAGGTACAGTACCGGTGCCGAAGGTTCCCGGGTTAAGAAATCATTCAGGTTCGACTTGATCTCCCTGGTCATTTTCATCCATTTCCCGAATTCTTTTTCTCCAAGTTTAATGGCTTCGCGAATAAAGATATTCCTCGATTCACTATGCCTCCGGTAAGGCATCAGGATAAGGGCATTGAGTTTGTATAACCACATATACGGCAAAACCGAATTCAGGATTTTAGCCATGCTGATCAATACTTTCAGTGTTTTGTTGAATTGGATGATTGCTCCGCCCAGCACAATCGATTCAGCTCTTCCTGGAGCCAGCTTATCAATGGCTCTGATCACAATACAACCCAATGAAATTCCGACCAGATGCGCCTTTTTTATTTCATAATGATCCATCAGCCGGATGACATCCATCGCAACTTCGTCAAACGAATAGTCCGAATCTTCTTCAAGGGTGGCTGGTTTTGATTTCCCATGCCCTCTTAAATCGACCAAAAGAACATTGAAATGTTTCTTGAATTCTTTCAGTTGGCGAAACCATACCGCGTTGCTGCCTCCGGCGCCATGCACAAAAACAACCCAGGTTCCCGACTTGGGGTGTATAAATTTCCGGTGATAAATCATCTTGATTGTCTGATAGCAAAGGATAACTGCTTTTTTCTGATGGTACTAAAAAAAGACGCAGAGCAGAAAAGCAGGGCGTCTTTTTTTTATGTTTTTTATGGAATCTTATCCTCCGAAATCGTCAAATAAGACATTCTCGTTAGGTACTCCGAGGTCGTACAGCATCTTGTTTACTGCGCTGTTCATCATTGGAGGGCCGCAGAGGTAATAGTCAATTTCTTCAGGTTCTTCGTGTTTGCTGAGGTATTGATCGTAAATAACCTGATGGATAAATCCTTTGTTGCCGGTCCAGTTATCTTCCGGAAGCGGATCGGATAATGCCAGGTGGAAGGTGAAATTCGGGAACCTGTTTTG
>JAEUSS010000055.1 GCA_016788685.1 Prolixibacteraceae bacterium
GGAAGCATTCTGGACCATGTTCCAGCCCAGTTTCCTGAAAGCCATGGAGATTATCCGTTCCGGAGAACTGGGCGCGCTGAAAATGGTCCGCTCCGACTTCTCGTTCAACGCCGAATACGATCCGGAGAAACGCCTGTACAATGTAGATCTGGGCGGTGGTTCGCTGCTCGACATTGGCATCTACCCGGTTTTTATGTCGCTGATGGCTCTGGGCAAACCATCGGAAATAAAAACGATGGCGCAGTTCTGTCCGACCGGAGCCGAAGAGAGCATCCTGATGTCGTTCGCCTACGCCAACGGATCAATGGCATCGCTGGTCTCGAGTTTTGCCGCGCATTCGTCGATCCAGACCGAATACGCATTCGAAAATGGCTTTGTGCGCCTCAACCGCAGGTTTCACACCCCCACCACCCTCACCTACTGGAAAAATTGGGAGGATGAAAAAACAATGGTTTTCGCCCATGGTGCCGGACAGGGTTACGAGCTGGAAGCCGCTCACGTGATGGAATGCCTTGACGCCGGAAAAATTGAAAGCGACCGGATGCCCTGGTCGGTCTCGGTTGATTTGATGGAAATACTGGACCGGGTACGGCAAGATGCCGGAATAGTCTTCCCGAAACACGATTAGCCGCGGTCCGTTTACTGCCCGCACCATGCTGTTCGTACCTGAAAAGGAATAGTTGATTGACAAACAAGCTTCTGCCGTAAAAAAACACGTCGGAATCCGGTTGAATTGTCGTAATTTAGATCATTCAAAAAAAAACACCCATGCGACTATTCCTTTTCAGTGCTTCTGTATTCTATCTGTTAGGTCTGAAGCTGACCTCCCAAATCGAAATCCGCCCCTTGTTTCATCACAAGCCCGCCCAAATCGAAACGAAAACAATTCCTGTGCCCCAACCTGACATTCAGGAAAAATCCGCAACCACCAAAAAAGATACCCTGCATTCGCCTGAATCAAAAAAAACCGGGCAGGCCTCCACTACAGGAAAAAAGACAGAAGAAGCAGGCGGACAGCTTCGTTCAAAAGTATAAATCTCCGCCACAAACCCATCGGTTTCAGTACCGAATCAGCTATATTTACATGGAATTAAATGCATGGAAATGATTCGGAAAAATGACATCACCGTTCAGTGCTGGGAACAACTCTGCGAGGAAGTTTACCGCGATTCGTGGAAACCTGAAATGGGCCGGTATCGCTCCGATTACGCCTTCAGGGGTTTGTCGGACATGAATTATGAACTAAAAAACAGTTTTCTCCGGAATTGCGGCAACAAACCCGAACTCGAATACCACCTGCTCCGGAATTTCAGAAAATACTCGATCAACAGCGATCCGCAACTCACCGGCACCTTTTGGCGGGCGCTGGTTCTGGCACAACACCACGGCTTGCCGACGAGGCTCATCGACTGGACTTATTCGCCCTTTATTGCCATGCACTTTGCAACGGCCAACACCGAAAAATACGACACCGACGGAGTAATCTGGAAGGTCGATTTTGTGAAGGTCAACCAGCTCGTTCCACCGCCTTTCAGCGACGGATTGAAAGATGAGAAATGCAATGCGTTTACAGTGGAAATGCTCGAAAAAATCGTCTCGCTCGCCGATTTCGACCGCCTGTTCAACGAAAACCAGGTTATTTTCTTCGAGCCGCCATCGCTCGACGACCGGATTGTCAACCAGTTTGCTTTGTTTTCGGTAATGACCAACCCTACAAATATTCTCGATGACTGGCTGATCGCACATCCGGATTTATACCGGCGCATCATCATTCCGAAGGAATTGAAACTGGAGATCAGGGATAAACTCGACCAGGCAAACATTACCGAAAGGGTACTTTTCCCGGGGCTTGATGGTCTGGCAAAATGGCTCAAGCGGCATTACAAACCAGTTGACCTCACAACGACAGAATGATTGTGTAAACCTGACAGGCAGTTCAGGCTACTCTTCAGGTCGCTCGGTTATTTTATTCCCGATCCGGAAGGGCTCGTC
>JAEUSS010000064.1 GCA_016788685.1 Prolixibacteraceae bacterium
TGGTTCACCGAAACCGTGTATTTGTTCCCATCCTTGCCAGTCATGTTGGCGCTGCGAATCATCATTTTCTGTTTATCGATCATAATCCGGATTTTTTGAATATCGCCGGTGGGCTTCTGAGGTGTCAGGTCAATGTTGTAAACCGGCACCCCTCCGTCTGCCGATTCCCCGGCAAATTTGTAATTAAACCCACGTTGGTAAATTGTGAAAATCTTGGAAGGATCCATCAAATCTTCGGTATCCTCGTCAAGGTTTGAAATACTCACTTCGTTTGAATTCACCATATAAGTCCAGATTGTTTTGCCATCGCATGTTACCTGCAAACCCATTTGCGGAATATTCAGCTTGTACTTCTTATTCTTCAGTACGATGGTGCCGTTGCTTTTTTCCTTAATATTCTCGGCCGCATTATTCATTTCGAACGAAAACCGGGCTTCGATTGAAGCATGCGACTGTGTTGTCTTGGTTACTTTTTCCAGAATTTCTTTCGCTTTTGCATCCTGCTGCGAATATCCGGTCGTTGCAAAAACTGCAAGAATAGAAAATAAGATTAATCTTTTCATGGTCTAATTTTATTATTGTCTGTTTCTTTTTTACATTCCATTCAATAATTGTTCCAAACTATATTCGTCCTGGATCAGAACCTGCCGGGCTTTGCTTCCTTCGCTTGGTCCGACAATTCCGGCAGCCTCCAGCTGATCCATAATGCGACCGGCTCTGTTGTATCCGATTGAGAATTTCCGCTGAATCATCGATGTTGATCCCATTTGATTACCGACAACCAGACGGGCCGCATCATCAAACATCTCGTCCCGGTTACCCAAATCGGCCTGTGCAACCCCGCTTTCGGTTTCACCGACATAGTCAGGCAACAAGAATGCTGTCGGATAGCCGCGTTGTTCTGCAACAAACTCACAAATCCGTTCAACTTCAGGAGTATCAACAAAAGCACACTGCACACGAGTCATTGAGCTACCGCTGGAAACAAGCATATCCCCTTTACCAATCAGCTGATTGGCTCCGGGAGTATCCAGAATCGTGCGTGAATCAATCATCGAGGCCACCTTGAAGGCAATACGGGTCGGGAAGTTAGCCTTGATAACCCCGGTTATAATATTGATTGACGGACGCTGGGTGGCAATAATCATATGTATGCCCACAGCACGCGCCAACTGGGCGATACGGGCAATCGGCAATTCGACTTCTTTTCCGGCGGTCATGATCAAATCGGCAAACTCATCAACGATGACTACGATATAGGGCAGATAACGGTGTCCCTTTTCGGGATTTAAACGCCGGGCTATAAACTTGGTATTGTATTCAATAATATTCCTGACATGTGCTTTTTTGAGCAGGTCGTAACGGGTATCCATCTCAATATTAACCGAGTTCAGCGTATTCTTTACTTTCTGAATATCAGTAATAATTGCATCTTCTTCGTCAGGCATCTTGGCCAGAAAGTGTTTTTCGAGCGAAGAATAAAGGTTAAGTTCCACTTTCTTCGGGTCGACGAGTACAAACTTCAGCTGCGACGGATGTTTCTTGTACAATAAAGAAGTAATTATTGCATTTAGCCCGACCGATTTTCCCTGGCCGGTTGCCCCTGCCACCAGGATATGCGGCATCTTGGCCAAATCGACCATAAACGTTTCGTTCGAAATTGTTTTCCCGAGAGCAATCGGAAGTTCAAATGTGGATTCCTGAAATTTTTTGGATGCAATAATCGAGCGCATCGATACGATTTCGGGCTTCTGATTCGGAACCTCGATACCGATTGTTCCCCGTCCGGGAATAGGCGCAATGATACGTATGCCTAAGGCCGACAAACTCAGCGCAATATCGTCTTCCAGGTTTTTAATTTTGGCAATCCGGATTCCCGGTGCCGGAACAATTTCATACAAAGTAATAGTCGGTCCGATCGTTGCCCTGATTTTGGTAATTTCAATTTTATAATGACGAAGTGTCTCTACAATCTTGTTTTTATTCGAAATCAGCTCCTCATTGCTCACTTCGGCATTGCCCGACGCGTGATCGTCCAGCAAGTCGACTGTCGGATATTTATAGGACGACAAATCAAGTGTCGGATCATAATCTTCCATAACAGGCATATTGCCCTCAGCAGCTTCTTCGTCAACAATCTTTTCATTGATATGCAGCTCTGGTTCTTTGGTTTTCGAAGGCGCTTGGGCCGCAACCGGCTCCGCGTCAAAAAGCATATCCTCTATGCTCAGTTCCACTGCTTTCTTCGAAACTGTATTTTCAATTTCAAAATCGTCATCCGGCGTATCCGGATCAAAAATTGCCTCAATCTTATCGTCTTCTGTAATAACTTTTGATATTGACGGATCTTCAAGTCCGGCCAACACAGCGTCTTCATTCAACTGAGGTTCCGGAAGTTCAGATAACGGCTCCGCAGTTTCAGGCGCGTTTTCCTTTTTAGCGAACAGGCCTGTAACCCAGGGCAAAAACTGGCTAAACGTTACAATAAGCAATACAAACAATGTAAACATCAGGATTAAAGCTGCTCCGATTGTTCCCAGCAAAGAAGTAAGCAAGCTGGAAAGAATGAACCCGTACATACCACCGACATATAAAAACTGATTACCAACGGGGTCAGTCAGCGCCAGTCCAAGTGCAATGGAAGTCCAAAGCATCCAGACAACCGCAAAAACCATAGTTTTAAAAAAACGGATGCCTTTATATCCGAACAAATTGAGCGCGGCAACAAAAAAGATCAGGATAAAAAAGAAAGAGGGGAAGCCAAACCCCAGATTAATAAACTGTTCGCTCAGGTATGCGCCTCCTTTACCCGCAATATTCTGAACCTGAACCGAAGGATCCATGAACTCCATGAACGGAAGATC
>JAEUSS010000072.1 GCA_016788685.1 Prolixibacteraceae bacterium
CGTTCCTTTTCCAACCTCAGTTTCAATTTGCATTTCATCGGTATTTTTCCGGATGTTAGGCAAACCCATTCCGGCACCGAAGCCCATTTCGCGGACTTTCTTGCTGGCGGTAGAAAATCCGGGTTGCATCGCCTTTTCAACATCAGGAATGCCGGGCCCCTCATCCCTGACCCAAATCGTGATCTTGTTCTCGTCGATTTCTACATCCACCGTCCCGCGCCAGGCGTGGGCAACCACGTTTACTTCGGCTTCATACAAGGCAATCACAATATTTTTGATGGTTTTTCCATCAATATCAAGTTGTTTCAAGACCTTTTTCACCTCACTCGACGGATACCCCGCATGTGTAAAATCGCCACCCTGTATGTCAAACGTTAATTTCAAAATTCAAATTCCTGGTTTCAAGTCCGGATGCCGTAGTTTATTCGTCTACTGCAACCTGCAACTTAACACATTTTTATTTTTAGCAACCTCTTTTGTACATTACTCACTCAATAAACTGGCTTTAACCCGGCCTGAAACAACAGTCCGCTCGATTTGAAAAGGGAATACGGAGACTCGAGAATACAGATTCCGTTTTCGCGCGCCAGATCAACCATCGGCTGATTCACTTTTTTATTCCGGACAAAAACAATCGCACGGATATCGGCCATCTCGGCAGTGCGGATAGCCTGAACATTTACCAGGCCTGTTATCAGCACCAGATTATCTGTGTCGAGTGTCAATACATCACTCATCAGGTCAGAGCTGTAGCCCATTTCTACCTCCTCTTCCAGTCGTTCAGCACCACACGATATCGTTGCATTCAAAACAGCGGCGATCTCTTTTAGCTTCATTGCAGTTTTTAAAGGGGTTTGCGACAAATTTCAGAAAAAATAACTGAAATCAAATGAGTTTAGCTACGCCAGACTCTAATTTAGATTGGTTATGGTTAAGGAGAAAACCGGCTCTACTGATTTAAGAACTTTTCAATCTGCTCCACATTTTTGGGCATCGCCATCACCTTCATTTGCTTGTCGACAATGTACATAACCGGAGTACTGAGAATATAATAATCCCTGGACACTTTGCTGTTTATTCCTCCCGGAGCCCAAACGTCTGTCCACTTATAGTTCTGCTGAAGGTTATACTTCTTCCATTTTTCCTGATCGTCATCAACTGCGACGGTAATTACATCAAACCATGCACTGTTTTCAGGTTTTCCGTACCACGTTTTCATCCCCTGAATCAGTTCTTTGCAATACGAGCAATCAGATTCATAAAATATCAGCAAGCCATAACTTTTGTCTTTTGATATTCCGTTGAAACGCACTTGCATGCCGTTGGCCAATTCGGCCTCAAACGATGGAGCCACCGCACCTTCGACAAGTTTTTCCATGCCCTCCAGACGCCGCACTATTTCTTGTTTTTTGGAAGTCAGGCAATTGGGGTTTTGAATATGTTTTTCGAGCATTTTCATTCCCGAAGTGATGCCATAAGTTTCATATCCGCTGTAAAAATAATCGACCACCCAGCCATACACTTTCGGATGTCCCAGAGCTGCACGGCTGCAGGCCATGCGTCCCGCACGGGTAAACATCGAATCACGCTCGGTTTCGTTTCTGACATGACGCCCGAACATGGCTACATAGCCGTTCAGGAAATCACTAAAAGCCTGTGTTTTAACCAACAACTCATCGCCGAGGTTGATTTCATCGAAATAGTGCCGGGCCTGGTCTTTAAGTTGTTCCTCTGCAGGCACATCCCAGCGAAGCGGAATTACCTTCAAAAAAGCAAACAACCTGCTCACAAACAAATCTTTATGCTGAGACTCCTGCTGTGTTATCCAGGTATTGTAACCGACACGCCTTTTTTCAAATTCTTCTTTCGCAATTTTATAAAACTGGCTCCCCGGAGAATCGTAACCGCCCAATACCTGTTCGAGCAAAACGAGTTGCTGGCGGCGTTCTTCGTTCCCTTTCAGGAAACCATAGTAAACCGGATTTTCATCATCATTCCCAAAGTCAATGCTGTCAGGCCGGAGGTTGAGCGGATTGAGTTTCAGCGCCAGATCGTGCTTGTTCATAAAAAGCACAAATTCTGCCGGATAAGACTGATCTTCAGCCTTTTTACGATAGTCCATACGTAACAAAAACTGTCCGGGTAAATGCTCCTCGGGAATACTGATTTGCACCTTCTCCTTCACATCCGGGATTTCGCTGAACGGAGCCTGGTACTTCCCGTTGCCGTATGCCGAAACAGAGACTTTCGCGTCATAAACTCCGCGCAGCTGAACGGTTAGCTGCAGCGCTTTTCTGCTGCCCGAATTCTGCGCCAATCCTGATGTTATTCCGGTCAGAATAAAAAGAAAGAGAAAAATCCTGCTTTTACTGAACATACGACAGAACTGCTCAGTCAGATTCCCTGCGATATCCACTGCCTGTCTGTTCAATTTTCTGTTATTCATTTTATTGGATAATTGTTACTTAAGTGATTTTATTGTTCCCGTTTTCTTAATCCGGAAATTTACCCAATTTTCCGGAACTTACCATGCAAAAATTTTAGTCGCGGATACAACGCAAAGGTAAGGCATTCGCCTTCTCAACATAACTGACCACGCTGCCTCCATACAGGTTCAGGAAATTACCATAACTGCTGCTGGCATATTGAGTCGAACTCCAGTAGAAACCATACGAACCACGACCGGTAAGCCCTCCGCCGGTATTCAGGTAACCGGCAGAATGAAGTTTCAGTTCCGATGCATAAGCATCCGTTACGCTTGTCCAATACTGCGGAGGGGCATCAGCAGCGGTCCATTCGGCCGAAGTCGGGATGCGCCAGCCCAAGCCAAGCAGCAAATTACAGGGGTCGTTGGCCATTGCCCAGTTGGCACTTGCCGAAATACTTGTAATCCAGGTATTGGAAGGGATTCGGCTTCCATCATATTTATATCCCTGAACCCGATTGAACTGCCAGTACCAGCCCGCAGCAGCTTCTGCGGCATCGCCTGCCGAAGTTGCCTGCCGGTCGGCACCCAGGTTTTGGGTCAGCCAACAGGCCGCTTTTCCGGAGATATTACTGCTGACGGAACGATAAGTTACCGTTTTTGAAACCGGAGCTCCATTCTGTCCTTCGGTGTGAGCAACCGGGAATGTTGACGGACAAATTTTAAAGCTGGAAACTGTCGGGCTGTACGCCGTTCCCTGAGAATTTACAGCATAAGCTCTTACATAATACGTTGGTCCTTCGGCCAACCCGGTGAGGGTGCTGGTAAAACTCCCGATTACATTACCTGCCGAAATTTTGACATCTGCCGTTGTTGGGTTACCGCTTGTGTTCCAGCATAAACCACGTTCGGTAATATTGGCTCCGCCGTCAGATACAACTGTTGCAGTCCCGGCAGCCGAATTTGAAGTCATTGATGCTGCAGGCAATGTTACACTGCTGACTACTGGTTTGGTTATTGTAATTCCGTCGCGGATACACCTGAGCGGGAACGCATACGCCTTGTCAGCATATGACACTGAACTTCCGTTATACAAGGTCAGGAAATTACCGTAACTGGTACTGCTGTATTGGGTCGAAGTCCAGTAATATCCGTAGGACCCCCGGTTGGCCAGCGTACCATTGGTATAGTTCAGGTAACCAGCAGCATGCATTTTTAATTCGGAGTTGAAAGCATTGGTAATGTTCGTCCAGTTTTGCGGCGGGGCATCGGCAGCTGTCCATTCGGCCGATGGCGGGATACGCCAGCCCAAACCAATCAACAAATTACACGGGTCGTTGGCCAGCGCCCAACTGGCGTTTGCCGTTATGCTCGTGATCCAGGCTGTCCAGGCATTCGAAGGTGTACGGACTGCGCCATCATGTTTGTAGCCCTGCGGAAGGTTGAACTGCCAGTACCA
>JAEUSS010000079.1 GCA_016788685.1 Prolixibacteraceae bacterium
TGAGTTGCGGGCCGCGAGGATTTTTCGGACACCGAAAAGGTTTGCTGTTCGGTCACGTCTCCCGATTTAAATTTAACGCTGTATTCACCTTCTGCTCCGGCGGTAAACTCATCAATCCGCCAGAAAGGCAATCCGTCGCCATCTCTGCTGTTCAGCGATTCTACCTCGCCTGAAGGACCTGTTACTTCAATTTTTGCTTTCCGGATGTTTTTTCCTCCGGTAACCAGCACGCGGAATGCCTGCCCGGGTCGCGGATGTTCCGGCGAAATCAGGATGGCATTGACTGTTTGAATATTTTCCGGAGTGTCGTTTTCTTCTGCTGATTCAACCGGAAGGCCGGACGCCGGTTTATTCGCTTCGCCAGCCGGACGGTTGCCGCAAGAGAATACTCCAAGGAAGAGAACGGCAATTGACATCGTTCTCAGAAACTTACGCATTACTATTTTTGTCATTTTATTTTATTATTCCATACGGGCGTCAAAGATATACGAAAAACAGATCACCGTGAATTTACAGCCGGAATGCTTAACTTTTGTTCATATTTTTTCCTGCTAATCCCTGAATGATTTACCTTCGCACATTCAACGAACAGATATTGCAACGAACGACCATGAAACAAGAACTTTCGCTGACACAATTGCCCAACATCGGCAAGGTGGTTGCCCAAAAACTCGTTCAGGCAGGAATTACAACTCCGGAGGAACTTCGTTTGGCCGGAAGCGAGCAGGCATTTATCCGCCTGCAGACCATCGACGAAACAGCTTGTTTGTGTATGCTTCAGGCATTGGAAGGCGCGGTTCAGGGTGTTCGTACCTGCGATTTGTCCAAAGAGCGTAAAGCCGAACTGAAAGATTTTTTTAACCTGAGACGAATGTAACTCTGTGGAGACGAATGCCGGAAGAGCTGAACCATTGCTTCTTTCGTTGCCAGTCCCGTGTGGGGGTGTCATACCAACACCGACCCCTTTCAATGTTTTATTTGTGTTAAAACAGCAGGTTTTGGGGAGGGCGAAAGAGTGAAGCCGCTTTCGTTTAGAAATTTAAATTACCTTTGCGCCAGATTTTAGGGGTCGGTTAATTTCCTTTTTGCCTGGTTTATGGCAGGAGCATCTAACTGTCTCCTTCCATTATCAAGGGTCAGCGTTTTGCTGACTCACAATTAAAAAGGACATTTATGACATTTAATGAAACCGGCCTGAAACCGGAAATCTTAAAGGCGATCACAGAGATGGGATATGAAAATCCTACGCCTATTCAGGAGCAAACCATTCCGCACCTGATCTCATCAACCCAGGACTTAGTTGCTTTAGCACAAACCGGAACCGGTAAAACGGCAGCATTCGGCTTGCCCGTACTGCACAACATCTCGATGCAAATCAAAGAGGTACAGTCGCTGATTCTTTGTCCGACCCGTGAGCTGTGTTTGCAGATCTCACGCGACCTCGAAAAATACTCGGCTTATTTGCCCGGGCTTAAAACCATTTCGGTATACGGCGGCGCCGATATTACCAAACAAATCAGGGAACTGAAAGCCGGAGGACAAATTGTTGTCGGAACTCCGGGGCGTGTCCACGATTTGATCCGCCGGAAAGTACTGAATGTGTCGGCAATCCGCTGGATGATCCTGGATGAGGCTGACGAAATGCTCACCATGGGTTTCAAAGAAGAACTGGACGCGATTCTGGCCACCACTCCTGCCGAAAAGCAGACTTTATTGTTCTCGGCTACCATGCCTTTGGGTATTTCTGAAATCAAATCGAAATACCTGAACAATGCGCTGGAACTTTCAGTAGGAAAACGTAATGCCGGAGCTGAAAACGTAGAGCACCATTATTATGTGGTTCACGCTAAAGATAAATATGCCACGCTGAAACGAATTGCCGATAATTACCCCGATTGCTATGCCATCGTATTTTGCCGCACCCGCATGGAAACCCGTGAGGTTGCCGAGCAGTTTATGGCCGACGGATACAATGCCGATGCTTTGCACGGCGATCTTTCGCAGGCACAGCGCGACCAGGTGATGGCCCGCTTCCGGAGCAAACAGCTGCAGATGCTGGTGGCTACCGACGTGGCAGCCCGTGGTCTGGACGTTAACGAACTGAGCCACGTGATCAACTACTCGATGCCTGACGATCCGGAAGTGTATATTCACCGGAGCGGACGTACCGGCCGGGCCGGAAAAAGCGGAATCTCGGTAACCATCGTTCACATGAAGGAAACCGGCCGTTTGAAACAAATCGAAAAACTTTCGCGCAAAAAATTTGAGCGCAAAATGGTTCCGGGAGGAAACGAAATTTGTGAAAAACAATTGTTTCACCTCATCGACCGCGTAAAAAGTGTTGAAATTAACGAAGCACAGATAGGAAATTACCTTCCGCAGATTCTCGAAAAATTTGAAGGAATGTCGAACAGCGACATTGTGAAACACTTTGTTTCGCTCGAATTCAATCAGTTGCTCGACTATTACAAGAATGCACGCGACCTGAACATTAAAGCCGAAGTTCCGCGCGACTCTTTCTCGCGCAACGACCGCGGCTGCGACCGGATGAGTTTCACCAAACTATTCATTAACGCCGGAAAAAAACAAAACCTGAATGCATCGGGCCTGATCGGCCTGATCAACGAATATTCGAACCGGAGAAACATTGAAATCGGTAAGATCGACATCCAACGTAAATTCTCCTTTTTCGAGGTTGACAGCAATTACGAAAAGGATCTGATCAAAGCCCTGAACAATGCGGTAATCGAAGGTCATGTGATCAACATTGGCCGGGTTCAGTCGACTGAAGGGCAGCAACCGCGCGAAGGCGGATCATTCCGCCGTGAAGGTGGTTATGGTGGCGGATTCTCCGGAGGACGCCGCGAAAGCCGCAGAGAACCTGCATTCAGTGATCGTGGTGACCGCCCGAGACGCAGAAGAAACTAAACGGGATTATCCGAAAAATATAAAATCCAGATTTCAGGCTTAAACAACCCGGAATCTGGATTTTTTGTTTGAGGCGGATGTCCGTTTATTCCCGATGCCCTCTCTCCGGCTTTTGATCAAACGGTAAAGCGCCGGACGAAACTTCAGGAAAAATCAGCCGCACATATCCGGAAGATCATGCTACCTGGTTATTTCGGCGGTCCAGGTGGCCCCGCTGATGTCGGTAAGCACCAGCTGATAGTTTCCGGAAGGCAGATCAGCAAAAGCTTCGTTCCGGACGGAAAGCACGGCTTTTGCTCCCAACGGAATCACCAGGCTGTGTTTGCCGGGTTTCACTTTGGTTACATAGCTGTTGTCAATGTTTTCCGGGGCGAAGCGCGCCAGGTCATCTCCGTTCAGTTTTAAAATGCCGGACTTGTCGGTCCCGATCAGTTCAATGCCAATCAGGAACGAACCATATACATCCGCACCCTCAACCCTGAATACCTGAAACGAAAGTAAATCGCCTGACAATTTAGCCTGCTCAATTTCGATCTTAGGTTTCACCGACTTGTTGTGCAAATCGCCCCACACGCCGCCGTGAAAATATTGGTTGGTGAATAACGTGATGAACAGGATCAGCACAGAACCTGCGAGGACAATCCGGGGCAAAACCTTGATCTTAACAGGTAAGACACCCGAACCTAACCAGCTAAACCACTTGTTCCGGGCAAGCGCCGGATATCGCCGGAGCAGATAATAGTCGAGCGAAAACTGTCCGCTGCCCGAGAAAAACAGGGTAAATCCGGCAGCAATGCCCAATATCCCGATCTGCCATTCGTCCAGGCAGGTTGTTCCGATCCATCCGGAGCCCAGCAGTATGCCCATTGCCAGACCAAAGACACCAATGCTCATCAGGCGGGTAAACAGCCCCAGCATGATGAACAGGCCAACAATGGCTTCGACAATGGTAAAGACCGCCATAGCTAACCAGAGCGCATCGGGGTTAGACACAAGGTATTCGATAATCGGTTTTATTCCCAGCGCGTTGGGCAGGAAATGATTGAATTTTTCGCCGATGTAGCCGGCAGCTTCCGGGTCGAGCTTATTTTCCAGGACCAGCCGGCGCCAGAACGCGGAGAAATAGGTCCAGCCTACGACCAAACGAAGGGACAAAGTGAAAAGGCCAGCCAGTTGAAACGGCTGAGTTGTTGTATGCTTATTCATGGTATGACTTTTTATATTCGGTTAAAATTTTGAGAGACTGTTTAAATTTAGTTTATTCAACATACCCGAATGTTCAACCCTTTCAGGGTTGTGGTTTTACATCTTTCATTCTCCGTGAGTTGACACTCACGGTCATTCAAATTAAACCCTTTCCGGATTTTTACGACGTATAAGTTCGAAGAACTTGAATGTGAATGGCCTCCGGCAAAGCCGGAGGTAAACCAATGAACATGTTTTAAGAACCCCCGAAGCGGGTTCAACATAGATTTAAACAGTTTTTGAATGTTCCGGTAATTGCTGGTATCAATTACGCCATGTATTTCAATCTTTTAAACAGGATATAAAGCGGGGTGGTGATTCGCTGAGTGTTATCCGGAGAAGGAATCCGGAAAGAAAAACCGGAAACCGGAGGCAAATGAATAAACACGTTGGGAAAGCAGGCCGGGCAGTCGCCAGTCTTTGTTTTTACCTCGCTGACTGCAGCGGCATACTCGCTGGCCTGTACCTTGCAATTGTGGTTTTGCTCCAGCGTAGCCTTGTATTTACCGGGAGTTTGATGAACTTCAAGTTTCAGTACGTGCTGAAGCGAATTCCGGACCGAACACGGCGAAAGCAGCAGCAGCAACCCTAAAATGAAAAGAGTTGCGGGAAAATGCGGGCGTTTTATCGTATGCGTCTTGAATTCGGACATGACCTTATAAACGTTCAGTTTCCGTTTTTGTTGGCGGGAAAACACGCGAAAGAAAAAAATCAGGAAAGGCGCGGAAGAAACCGGGGTGTCCCGATTGAAATGCCCGTCATGTTGGTTGGGAAGCCGTCATGTAGGTTTTTTCGCCGTCATGTTGAAAATATGGCCGTCATGTTGGTTTTTTTTGCGTCATGTTAAGTTTTTAGCCGTCATGTTGGCCGGGGAGGCCGTCATGTTCAACAGGACGGTGTTCCTGGTAACATGGTGATGTTCCAACTAACAGGACGGCGCCGGCTGTCAAAAATTCAGCGAAAAGCCAACACCGGCCTGTTCGCCGTTGTAGTACGGATAAACGATGGCACCTGATGAGAGGTTGTTTTGCCTTTTAAACAATAGTTTAGTCATCAAAGGATTCACCCAGTATGCAATTTTGGTGCTCAGTATCCCTATTCCGGCGCCGGCAGCCACATCGGTCAGCCAATGCCTGTCGTTGTAAACCCGAAACAATCCGGTTCCGGCAGCAACGGCATATCCTGTAATCCCGTACCAAACCGAAACCTGTTTGTATTCCTGCCGGAGGAATTCGGCGCCCATGAACGCCGTGGCCGTATGGCCTGAGGGAAACGAATTCGCCGAGCTTCCGTCAGGCCTGAGTTCTGTGGTCATCGATTTGATGCTGTTAACGGTTGCGCCCATAATCAAATAAGAGGTAGCCAGAATAAGGGTTCGGTCCCGGAGATTGTTTTTACCCTTAATTCCGAGGGCATTCAGGCCGTAAACACTTAGGAACGGGGCATATTGCGTGAAGTCGTCCAGGGTCATCCGTTCGTCGATATGCTCAGATATTTCATCCCGCACCTCCGAGTTGTACGACTGAAGCGCTTTACTTTCGAGGCCCGCAACCCCATATCCGATTAAGACTGACGGAATGATTAAGGCCTGGTATTTAAATTTCAGATTCCGGGTTGTGGTTGAATCTGTCGGAACTTCCTGCGCATATACCTTTATTCCTGAATTGAAAAGAAGAACCAGCAATACCGTTAATATTTTACTTGTCATGTTTTATTTCAATTCGTTGTCATGCCGTTTAAAAACACCGTTAGCATTCCTGATTTGACGAGTTGCCGGTTTTGGATGGCAGGCCATGAAGCGCCCGGGAGTTAACTTACAGCTTAAGCCTTTTAACAAACTCGTTGATGTCGAAATTCAGATTGATTTTGGGCAGCTTGAATTTTCCGCCGTGCTGCGTTTTGGAAACCGAATAAATCTCTTCGATGACTGATTTGTATTTTTCGGCCACATAATTCCGTTTCAGCTTTAAAGTTGGCGACAATTCGCCCGATTGCGGGGTCCATTCGTCGGAAACCAGGCGGAACCGTTTGATTTCCTCAAACTCGCCCAAGGTTTTATTGATTTCCTCAACTTCTTTATGAAGCAGCGAAAGCACTTCTTTTTTATTAATCAGATCTTCGTTGTTCTGGAAATGGATCCGCCGCTGGCTGCACCAGTCGTGCAGGTACACAAAGTTCGGCGAAATCAGTGCGCTGGCAAACTTTTCGCCCGACCCGATGACCATAACCTGCTCGATAAAGAACGAAGCCTTCAGTTTATTCTCAATCATCTGCGGAGCAATGTATTTTCCTCCGGAGAGTTTAAACATTTCTTTTTTGCGGTCGGTAATTTTCAGGTATTTGCCGTCTTCCAGAACGCCGATGTCTCCGGTGTGGAACCAGCCGTCTTCGTCAATCACTTCGGCAGTGAGTTCCGGAGAATTGTAATAGCCTTTCATCACGCTGGGGCCCTTCACCAGGATTTCACCGTCTTCGCCAAACTTCAGTTCGACGCCCGGAAGCACTTCGCCCACGGTTCCGATTTTCATGGCTTTCGAGTTCGGGTTGTTTACGGCAATTACCGGCGATGTTTCGGTCAATCCGTAACCTTCCAGGTTCAGCATCCCGGCCATACCGAAAACTCTCGCAATCCGGGGCTGCAGTGCCGCACCTCCGGAAACAATGTAAATGATGTTGTCGCCAAGGGCACTGCGCCACTTGGAGTAGATGAGTTTGTCGGCCAGCTTGATCCTTACTTTCAGGAATAAATTGTATTTTTTGTTGTATTCGAAGTGCCGGGTGAGGCTTAACGCCCAGAAATAAATGACCCTTTTCAGGCCCGAAAGTTCGTTGCCTTTGGATACAAACCCGTCATACACCCTTTCGAGCAGGCGCGGGACGGAGTTAAACATGTGCGGCTGAATTTCTTTGATGGCCGAAACGATCTGTCCAAGGTTTCCGACGTAATAAACCCCCATTCCTTTGTACTGAAAATGGTAATTCACGCTGCGTTCGTACACGTGGCAAAGCGGCAGGAAGCTGATGACGCGGTGGTCGGGGCCCAGGTTGTGCATGTGCGAGTGGGCGATGAAGTTGGTAACCAGGTTCCGGTGCGTGAGCATCACACCCTTAGGGATGCCAGTGGTTCCCGATGTGTAAATGATTGTTGCCACTTCATCGGGCTCAATACCGGCTTTAATCTGTTCGAGCTGAGCGCCCAGTTCTTCCTGCCGGCTTTCGCCCAGTTGCAGGATTTCATCAAAGCTCCTGACGCCGTCAACCTCTTCGAAAGAAAAAACCAGGGAAATTTCAGGCAGCCGCGATGCAATCGGGCTAAGTTTTTCGTGCAGCTTCCGGTCGCCGACAATCAAAACCCTGATTTCGGCATGTTCCAGTATATAACTGTATTCTTCCTCGCTGATGGTGGGGTAGATAGGCACATGGACGTAACCGGCCATAGCCAGCCCCATGTCGGCAAAATTCCACTCCGGACGGTTGGTGGTAACCGTTGCAACCTTATCGCCTTTTTTCAGGCCCAAAGCCATTAGGCCCAAAGCCAACTGAGTTGATTTCTGAACGTATTCGGCGGTACTGTATACATACCAGTCGCCGCCATTCTTTCCGCCCAGGGCATCTTTTCTCGGGAATTCCTGAAGGTATTTTTCCAGAATGTCGAAGGTTCTCGTTACCTCAACTGCCATAGTCTTATCTCATTTAGTCGTTAAAAAAAAGCTTCCAAAGATACGACTATTTTGAATTCTCGAAATCCAAATTTTTCTGCTTGAAATTAGAGAAGATCAGAAGCCCGGCAATCACGCCGACAATGACAAACACCGACCAGTGTAATCCGTCAATCGAGCCGCGCCCGTAGGAGTGCAGTCCGCTGAGGTAATAGTTGACCCCGAAATAGGTCATCAGCACCGAGGTAAAGCCAAGCACCGAAGCCACGGTATAGTTGTAAATTCCTTTCAGTGACGGGATAAGGCGCATGTGAGCGATAAAGGCATAGATAACAACGGTAACCAGCGCCCAGGTTTCTTTGGCGTCCCAGCCCCAGTAGCGTCCCCAGCTCTCGTTGGCCCAGACACCTCCGAGAAAGGTCCCGATGGTGAGCATGTACAAGCCGACAGTTACCGACATTTCGCTGATTGCCGTTAGCTGAAGAACTGTTCCTTTAATGTTTTTACTGTTTCCTGAATTACTGACGCTATACAGCACCAACACAAGCAAACCCAGAAAAGCGCTCATGCCCAGGAAACCATAACTGGCGGTTATGATCGCAACGTGAATCATCAGCCAGTATGAATTTAAAACGGGTACGAGGTTGGTAATTTCAGGATTCATCCAGTTCAGGTGGGCAACAAACAGAATGATTCCGGAGAGCATGGCCGCCGTAGCAATAACCATGGGGTATTTCCTCCCGAAGATTATCCCGGCAAGCATGGATGCCCAGGCCACATAAACCATCGACTCGAACCCGTTCGACCACGGAGCATGACCCGAAATGTACCACCGCAGCGCCAGCCCGGCCGTGTGAATCAGGAATATCAGCAGAAGCAGCGTGTTAAAGGCAATCCTGATTTTAGGCCCCATTATCCGGTGCCTGAAAATGTTGACAAAAAATACAACAAGCATTGCAAACCCGACGAGCAGATAAAGCGGAAACACCCGTTTGAACGGATTGACCTTATTGTAGAACATTTCGGCACTTTTTTTATCTTCCGAAGCCAGGTAACTGCCGCCAAACTTAGCCTGGTAGGCAGCTATACTGGCCACAATCTGCTGTCCGCTGATGTCGCTTTTTCCGGCAAGAGATTCTTTCAGTACCTCAAACCCGCGGTTTACAAACAGCGAGTCAGCCGAGGCCAGCCCAACCGGGTTATTTCCGGGCGCGTACCATTTCGTTTCTTTGCTTGCCCCGGGGAACAGGCTGAACATATCGCCGTTGATCACCATGAAGCAGATGTTGACCCGCTCGTCCACGTCAATAATTTCTTTGTCGTATACATTTCTGAAAGCAGGCATCTTATTGAATGCAGCTTTCACAGGCTCGGTCAGCTTATAATTTCCCTGGGCATCAAAGAATGAAGTCAGCGGAACGCGAGAACCGGTCACTCCGAGTAATTGCTTCAGTTCGTCGTGCGAAACTTTTACCAGCGAGACATTTCGCCAAAGCTCCGGATACAGATACAAGCCCAGCATCACTTCCTCGGCCGAATGCCCGTAAAAATCCGATTTACGGCTGATCTTCCGCAGGACTTCCGAAGCCAGAGTCGAAACCGGTTCGATCCGCCCGTCCGGCCCCTGAATCCATAATTTCGAAAAGTCGCTGACAAGAGCCTGATCAATTTTCGGGAAAGAAGCAATCTCGGAACTGTTGGC